>JBKJOA010000510.1:0-3028 GCA_046593365.1 Limisphaerales bacterium | reverse complement strand
GCTATTGGCCATTGGCTCGTCCGTGGCCGTTGCTGAACTTCCTGCTGAGCAGTTGGATTTTTTTGAAAAACGGATTCGTCCGGTTTTGGTGGAGCACTGCTACAAATGTCACAGCTCGGGCGCGGAAAAAATTAAAGGCGGCCTGTTGCTCGATAGCAAAGAAGGAATGCTCAAAGGCGGTGAATCAGGCAAACCCGCGCTCGTTCCACGCAATCCCGATGGCAGTTTGCTGATCGAGGCCCTCCGTTATCAAAACGAAGATCTGCAAATGCCGCCAAAAAAAGCTGGCGGAAAATTGAGCGAGTCGCAGATCGCTGATTTCATTTCATGGGTGAACATGGGCGCGCCCGATCCGAGAGTCCAAGATCCAAAGTCCAATGTCCAAAGCTTCAAGCCTTCGAAAACTCATTGGGCCTTTCAACCAGTCGCCAACCCGCCTCTGCCGCCTGTTAAAAATAAGAGCTGGGTACGCACGCCAATTGATCAATTTATTCTGGCCAGACTCGAGGAGAAGAATTTGCCGCCTTCGCCACTTGTGGATAAACGCACATTGATTCGGCGCGCGACGTTCGATCTGACCGGTTTGCCGCCGCCAGTTGAAGAGGTGGATTTGTTTCTCAAAGATAAATCGCCCGATGCATTTGAAAAGGTAGTGGACCGCTTGCTGGCGTCGCCGCGGTACGGGGAACGCTGGGGACGTTATTGGCTCGATGTCGCGCGTTTCGCCGACACGAAAGGCTATGTTTACGGCGGACGCGAAGAGACGAAGTTCATTCATTCTTCGGCCTATCGAGACTGGGTCGTTCGCGCGCTTAATGAAGACGTGCCCTATGATAAATTTCTAAAGTTGCAAATTGCCGCCGATCAAGTCGCGGATGCGGATCGGGATTCGCTGGCGGCAATGGGTTTTCTCACGTTGGGTCGCAGATTTCTTGGCGTGGTTCACGACATTATTGATGATCGAATCGACGTCGTGATGCGAGGCACTCAAGCGTTGACCGTCGGTTGCGCGCGCTGTCACGATCACAAGTTTGATCCAATTCCGACCAGGGATTATTATTCGCTCTACGGTGTATTTGCCGGTGGTTATGAGCGGGAAGTCCCGTTGAACGCGGCGGCGCAACCGGCTAAAGCGTATCTCGATTTCGAAACAGAGATAAAAAAACGCGAAGAGAAATTTCAGGCGGCATTTAACGCAAAACGAGAAGAGCAATCAAAACGGTTTCGCGCGAAGACGGCTGATTACCTTGTCGCAGTTTTAAATGTCGAAAAATTGCCGAGCGAAGTTTTTTATTCCTTCGTTCAAGCCGATGATGTGAATCCGATTATCGTTCGCCAATGGAATTCTTATTTGCTCGGCACCGTGAAAACTTTTCATCCAATTTGGTCGCCGTGGCATGCCTATGCGGCGCTTTCGACGAATGAAATTTCTGTGAAAGCCGCTTCCGTCATCTCGTCTTTGACCAATGCGACGCAAAAAATAAATCCCCTCGTAGAAAAAGCGTTTGCAGAAAAAGTTCCGAATTCGATGCGCGATGTCGCCGAGACTTATGGAAAAATTCTGGCTGACGTGAATAAGAAGTGGAGCGAAGCAGCGGACAAAAAATCCGCCTTGAGCAAGGATGAAGAGGAACTGCGCCAGGTTTTGTATGCGGTTGATTCGCCTGCAACAATTCCGGCGGGCGCGATTGTGGATATGGAATGGTATTTCGACGAGCCAACGCGCGTGGAATTGTCCACCCTCCAGGCGCAAATTGACCAGTGGATTATTCAATCGCCTGGCGCGCCGCCTCACGCAGTAATTCTCGAAGATCGAACCCTTCAGAAAAATCCTCGCGTCTTCAAGCGGGGAAATCCGGTCAACAAAGGTGAAGAAGTTCCCCGGCAATTTCTGGAAGTTTTGTCGGGAGAAAAACGCAAACCCTTTGAAAAAGGAAGCGGCCGTTTGGAATTGGCCGAAGCGATCGCGAGCAAAGAAAATCCTCTGACCGCGCGCGTTTTGGTGAATCGCGTCTGGGCGCATCATTTTGGAAACGGATTAGTCCGAACGCCCAGTGATTTCGGTATGCGCTCCGAGCCGCCGACGCATCCCGAGTTACTCGATTGGCTCGCCCATAATTTCATGGAGAACGGCTGGTCGATCAAAAAATTGCATCGGCAGATTTTGCTTTCAGCAGTTTATCAGCAGGCAAGCGATTCCGAGAAAACCGGAGATACGCGCTCCGCAAGTCCCCATTCTTTAACCAAAGTTTCTTTGAAATCAGAGACTCGTGTAACTCGTCCCTCCGAAAGGGTTGATCCTGAAAACAAACTTCTCTGGCGCATGAATCGTCAGCGGCTGGATTTTGAATCATTGCGCGATTCGCTTTTGTTCACTTCTGGGCAACTCGATTTGAAAATGGGCGGCAAGGCGGAAGATTTATTCAAGCCGCCCTTCAGCAAACGCCGTTCGATTTACGGATTTATAGATCGGCAATTTTTGCCCGGCGCGTTGCGCGTTTTTGATTTTGCCAATCCCGACATGCACAATCCGCAACGAGCGGAAACGACGGTCCCGCAACAAGCGTTGTTTTTTATGAACGGGCCATTTGTCGTAGAACAAGCCAGAGCGTTGGCAGCGCGTCCTGAATTGCAAAAAACCAAATCCCCGGAAGAAAAAATTCGCAAGCTATATCGAATTGTGTATGAGCGAGAGCCGACTTCGCGGCAATTGCAAAGCGGGCAAGAATTCATCAAGACCGCTGAAACAGAAATGGCGGAACAAGATGCAGGCAAAAAAATTCCTTCTGCGTGGCAATATGGCTGGGGCGAATTCGATGAAGCCACCAAACAGATTAAAAATTTTCTACCTTTGCCCTATTTTACGGGTGACGCGTGGCAAGGTGGAAAAAATTGGCCCGATGCGCAACTCGGTTGGGCGCAATTAACGGCCAAGGGTGGCCATGCCGGAAATGATCTGCAACACGCGGTTGTGCGCCGCTGGGTTTCACCGTTGGACGGCGCAATTTCCATTGAAGGAATGATCAAG
>JBKJOA010000508.1:0-4214 GCA_046593365.1 Limisphaerales bacterium | reverse complement strand
TTGGTGGCACCAGGGTTTTCATGCACACTTCCCAGGGTGCCATCAATCCATGCGCGGGGGTCTCCCAACCAATTTGGCACTAATTTATCATTGTTGTCATTGGCGTACATGACCCAGGCGAGGGAAAGCTGTTTCTGGTTGCTTATGCAGGTGATTCCCTGGGCTTTGAGCTTGGCCTTGGACAAGGCGGGCAACAGCAGGCCAGCGAGAATGGCAATGATGGCGATGACCACGAGCAGTTCGATGAGGGTGAAAGCCCGCCGTCGCACGAGCTGAATATCATTGTGACTGAAGCGCTGGCCGCCACGCTGATGCTGAAACGGGTTAATCTCGCTGCTAATTGTGTTCATGTTAAGGCTCATTGATCAAACGAACGAACACTCTGATCGCTCGTTATGATTACTGCAACAATCTACTTTTGGACACAAACTTGCAAGCACAGATCGACTACGCTTCAATTCAGTCTCGATAGAACGCTCCAATTGGCATGATTGGCCGGGGGCATTTAGAACCCATCTCATAAACACTTGGGATAAAGAGGATGGACAGGATTTCAAACGAGGCGGGTCCCATTGGAAGATCATCCGGTGCATCCTGTTTATCCCTGTTTAAATTTCTCTGCTTTTCCATTTATGAGACGAGTTGTAAGCATCGACAGCTTCGACCAACTCTCCCGACCTCAATCCCATTCAACATCTCTTGGCCGCCTTCAAGACCGGACAGCGTTTAATTACGCCGTCGGGTCACGACGCTCATCAGCACCCATAGCAGCACAAACGCCGTCGCGCTTAAGGCGAATCGGCCCAGCCAGCTTGGCGTCTTCGTATTCTCCGCGAACAACCCAATCGTCATTGGTTTGTTGATTTCGGTTTGTAACACCTGCGTGAACGAGTAGCGCACTCCGCGGGTCGGCAGATTGACGTGCAACGGCGTGACCTTGGCCACGGCGAGTTGCTGCGCGGCTTCGAGTTTCTCCCATTGCTTACCCGCCACATCCGCATCAGCGTCCGTCTGAACCGCCTGCTGCTGTGGTGGCACGTTCAAACCATCGATCGAGCCGCTATTGAATCGCGCGTTGTTTTCGAAAAACCACGCGTTCTGCGCGTTGACGAGGTTGCTACCCTGGATGCGCTTCACATCTTTCGCCAGTTGATCAATTTCACCAGCCTCATAAAAGTAGCCGCTCGCCCCAGCCGGTTTTTTTGCTTTGCTGTAATTGCCAATCGCTTCCCGCACTTTTCCTTCCGCAAGCTGTTGCTTCACATTGGATAACTCCTCTTTCATGGCCTTCCGCTGCTCGACTACCTTGGAAGTTTCCGCCTCCGAATACAGGCTGCGACTGAAATCCTGCACGGTTGGCGCGCCCGCGTCCGCCGTGCGCGTCATGCTGCCCTTGAAATCGGTGTATTCATAATCCGACGGCAGGAACACATCCCAGCGAGCGTTCTTCAGCGGCACGTCGAACTTCGGAGAAGCCAGCGCCACGTTGCCATTGCGACGCGGGAACTTGTTCTCGCCTACGTACGTCAACTCCACCGTGATCGGGGCGTCACTGGCCGAGGTGCGTTCGAGCGGCAGAAGCAACCGATCTCCGCGCTTGCTCGGGCGAACCGGTTCGCCCGCCACGAACGCGCTCCAAACCGTCGAGCCTTTGGGCAACTCGATCTCCAAATGTTGCCTTCCGTTGTTGCGCACACTAAGGCTGGCCTCCGTCATCGTCTGGCCGTCATCGGACACGACGGTCGTGAACCGCGCGCTGTCCACGAGCGCCTGCAACACCTCCGCCTCCGCGTAACGCCGCGCCTCGACGAACAGTCGATAGCCCGGTCGCACGTAACGATACGCGAACACGGTGGATTCCGGCGCGCGACCCGTCCACGCGGGCAGCTCGACTACATCAATCTTGTTGAGCAACTCACCTGCACTCTTCTCCGTCACCTGCAATGGCGGTCGGGATACGACCACCAACGAACCTGACTCGCGCTCCACGCCCAAAGCTTCGACGCCTGTTAGTTCAAAGAGGTTAGTCCTGGAATCTTTCGGCCACTCCCACGTGACCGTTAGCACGTAATCGCCGCGCACTTTGTTCTGCAACTCCACGCGCCACTCGTTCGTCTGCTGGTCGCGACGACGGATGTTCACGCCGGTGATCTCGACATTCTTCGCGCCTGTCGGCACGCGCACGCGGAACTCCTTCACCGGCGCGTTGGCGATGTCGAATTTCACCAGCGCCCGCGCGTTCACGAGCGTTTCGGTAAAGGTGAAAGCATTGAACACCTCTGCGCGCACCCATGCTTCGACGCTCTCGGTGGTGACGGACAATTTCCATCCCACCGCCGTCGCATCTGTGGCGATGAGTTTGAAAGCGAGCGCACTGCCTTGCGTTGCCGAACCCGCTGTAGTCCCAACGCTCGCGTAGGGAACTTCCACCAGGCCGTCGAACGAAGCGGTCTTTACGCCAATGCCGATTTCGGATGTGACGGTGACGTAACCCGAAAGTTTTTGCGTGCCCAATGGAGCCACTCCCGCGAGGCTCAACTTGGGCGGCACATCCTTCCAGTTTCGCGAAAGCGTCACCTGCAACTGTCCCGTGCCCAACGTGCGTTCCTTCAGCGAGACTTCGAGCACGCGCGTCCCGGCGTCGCCGCGTTCGGCCCATTGCTGCATGTTGGTACCGCTCACGGAATCCAGTCGCCAGCCGTCTGGCAACGCGAAACGCAGCGCGAACACGCCCGCCTTCTTGACGGCGTAATTCACCTGTGCGACGAGCGACAGTTGCTCAAAGCCGATGCGGAAATCGTTGCGGATCGTAACCTCGATTTGCGGTTGCACCGCCTCGACGCGCACAGCGAGATTAAAATCTGCGCGCAGAAAACGGAATGCGCTAAGCAAACCTTCTTTCGTGATTCCCGCCGCGCGGGCGAACTCTTCCGCGTCCACGCGTTGCAACTCGGCGGATCGCTCAATTGTGAGTGCCAGTTCCTCGCCGCCGGACAACGCCACCAGCCCCGTCTCGCGTTTCACGTCCAGCGCGTGCGGGATTTCGACACCGACCGTCGCGGGCAATTTGTCGAGCACCCGTTCCGTTTCGAGCGTCAGCTTGTAGCCCGGCGAAACGCCTTTGAGCAGATCCACGGTGAGAATTTCGCCGGCCAAGTCGGGCTTGAGTTCCCACGTCCGCATGCTCGCGCCCTCCACGCGCAGCAATCGCTGGCCGCCGGGCAGCCGCACGCGGAGTTGCTTCAGCTCGCCCTGGGTCACCTGATATTCCAGCGTCGTGCGGAGTTTCGTCACGCCGCCGCTGAATGTGGCCAGCGCGGTGGTCTGGCAAAACACCGTGGCCGCGATGTCGGCGGCCCGCTTGATGCGGGGCGTCCAAGTCATCTCAAATCGATCCGTTGCGCCGAGGATGGCCGACACGCTCGTCTGCCCATTGCTCGCCGTGCGGCGGAAGCTGACCGCCGTCGGGAACTCCACGTCCGCCTCCGCTTCGTCAATCGTCACGTTCACCTGGCTGCTCAACGCGGGCGGAATAGTGAACGCAAGCGAACGTTTCGTCACGTCCCCACCGAGCTTGCAGAGCAATTTCATCTGCAACGTGGACGTGCCGCGCGCGGGCAGGAACACGGAAACCTTCCGCCCCTCGCGCACCAGCTTCACACCGCCGGTGGAGGTGAACGATTGCACCACGATGTCGTCGTTGAACAAAGGCAGGGACTGATTCGTCACGGCGGACGAGATGATGTAGGTCGCTTCGAATTGAGCGACTTTGTCCTGCACGCGGCCGGTGTAACTGGCGCTGACGAGTGAAACGCTGTTGGTTGAAGTCGCATTGTCTTGCGCGCGAACCGGAGCAGTGGATGTGAGAATTCCCAGCAGCACGAGCAAAGTCGCGACAGTAGTTGCGGATGGCCCGTCCATCATCGGCGGTTCGGGCGGTGGGAACTGCTTCCGGCGATGACGGAACTGCCAGATGCAATAGGCGATCGTAATTAACAACAGCATCGGCACCAGCACGATGAAAGCGACGCCCAGCACGCGCCACATGGCAAACAGACTGACGACTCCACTGATCATGAGCGCGATGGCTACTGTAAGCCAGAACGAGCTTCGCTGCGGCGCGCTCCAGAACCGCCACAGCATCACCAGGCCGACGACGAACATGACAACCTGCAAAATCATCTGTAGGCCACGCCAGGTTTTAAGGGGCATGA
>JBKJOA010000500.1:0-2626 GCA_046593365.1 Limisphaerales bacterium | reverse complement strand
CCTGAGTTCAGGTGTGCCGATTCGTGATTGGCGGAAGGTGGAAGAGGACGTGTCCTACCTGCCCTCTCTAACAAAAGGCAAGTTGCGTGTTGCCGACCTTCCACCAGAATTCCAGCGTATTTTCACGTTGTATGATGGAGCCGACCGTCTGCCAAGAACGAGAGGCGACATGAAAGAAGTGGAACAGCAACACTTCGCACGAAATCCTTGTTCGTCCGGTAAATGATTTTTCAGTTTATTCCAACTGCGGGATATAGGTGCAATCTGAACCGGTGCCACCGGTAGCAAGCGAGGAATCATTCTGTCTTTGCTGGCACCGACGGCGGAGGCGGAACCAAATCATCGCCCCGGTAATTGAAACGACGGCAGTCAGGGCGTTGATCGGATTCGCACTGAGCCAGACGATTGTTCCGCAACCTATCTCACTTCTTCAACCGGAAAAATTGTTTCGGTCCGTTGGGCGACATATCGACGTGGTTGAGCGCGTTGCTTACGCCAGGTGTAATCACCACCGGAACCCAGCTGGCCGGGGATAATGTGTAGCTCGATTCCAATTGGAAACCGCTTGGCGCAGTGGGCCAAGTCAGATGAAGGCGGTCGCCGTTCATCTTCAATGCTTCCAAAGCGGGAGGGGTGTTCGCGAGACGGAAGAATTTGCGCGGATCGGTCTGCGTCATGTAAACGCGGCACTGCCCATTAGTCACCAGCGGAGTGATGGCTACCGGCGACCATCGCTTCAAATCGGAGCTCCACTCCAGCCGATGTTCGGTTGCATTGGTTGGCCAGCGCAGCAGGATATCGGAGCCGGTCAACCTGGCCAGTTCCAACCGGGAGAGTAGCGCCGGCATTACCGTGATCGTTTGCGATCGGTCGGGCGAAATGTTGCCGCACGCGTCTGTGGCCCTCCATGAGCGGGTGACGGCGTAAACCTCCGGGTTCAAATTGTTAGTCGCAGTGCTGACCACACTGACCACCGCCGTCCCGCAACTGTCGGTCGCCACTGGTACGTCGAACACGAGCGCAGCACCGGCGTTGATGGTCTTGTTTGTGACGACCGCAAGCGTGGGCGGGGAGGTGTCGCTCACAGCAATGGACTGCACCACGTTGGTGCTGTTGCCCCACTCGTCGGTCGCAGTCCAAAGGCGGGAGATGACCTTGGTTCCGCCGCAGCTGTTGCTGACGGTGTCGCTGAATGTGACGGTCGCCGCGCTACAGGTGTCCTGGGCCACAGCCACACCCGTGACGTTGGTCCGAGTGTCAGCCGGGCAGTCAAGAACCAGGCTCGGTGGAGCCGCGATGGTCGGCGGTGTCGCATCGCGCACCGTGAATTGCTGGACGCAAGTGCTGCGGTTATTGCAGTCGTCCGTGGCAGACCAGGTTCGGTTAATCACGCTCGTGATGCGGCCTGGACTGGTCGGGGGTTGCGGCTGGGGCGACGGCAATGGTGGCTGCAATTGAGGCTGTGGCAGCGCGGCCATCCTATTGAGATTCCCGATGGAAATGGTCTTATTGCCCGTGATGATGGTCTCTGGCGGAGTGAGAACTTTCTGCGCCGAGACGAGATCTGAGGCGATCGTACCGCCAACGTGGTCCGGTTGCGTGGACATCAGAACCACCCAGACTTCCACGATCACTCGGTCGCCAGTGTCGAGACCGGAAACCCTAAATGTTCCTTGAATCTTTTCATTAATGGTGCCGGTGTTGACCATCACCGAGCTGAACGATTCCACCTTGGCATTGTTATAGGGATCCACTGAACCCAAGTCGGCGGTATCTACGAACGCGCAATAAACCTTATAATTTTTATCGTAACCGAACTCGTCGTTGGAGGTGGTGTGTGTACTCCAACTGGCGCTGAAATCAATCGTGCCGCGTTCTGGACCCGGACCGCCGCTGACCTCGATCACCGCTTCAAACGGTACAATCTGACCCAACGACATCGGTTCCCCACCCAGCGAAGTTAAGGCGTCCAACTGGCTGGAAGTTGGCCCGTAGGCGACTGCGTTCCGGAGCGGATCTGCGGCCCGGCCTCCGGTTGGGCACGGTAGGCTGGCTGGCGCAAGTTTGAGATAAGTCGGCAGGTATGGTGCGCTGCCGCTCACAGGGTCAGCGGCGTACCAGTTGACGCTGTAAGAGCTAGGAACCACCGCGTCACTGTAGGTGACGATCACGTTGGTATCGCAGTTGTCAGTCGCAATTGCGCGGCCAGTGATTGCCGGATCCAGCGAATCGCCGCATTGAATCGTCATGCTGGGCGAGCAGGTTAGACCCGGTGCGATAGTGTCATCCACGATGATCGTCTGGGTCCATTCGGCGAAGTTGCCACAGTCATCAGTTACCCGATACACGCGGGTCACCGTCCCCGGACAACTGCCTACCACCCCACCTGCACTGGTCATCGAGAACGTCAGCGCTGTGTCGCAGTTGTCGCTCGCTGTCCCGCCAGCCGCCAGAAATGCCGTCAGATTGGTATATGCCGTCGGCACGTCGTCCACGCATTGAACCGCGATGGAGGGACAGATTATCCTCGGCTTCTGCGTGTCAACCACTCTGATGGTCTGTAACCCGTTAGTGGTGTTGCCGCACTGGTCGGTTGCTGTCCACAGGCGCAGAACCGTTCGTGTAG
>JBKJOA010000462.1:0-8897 GCA_046593365.1 Limisphaerales bacterium | reverse complement strand
TACTTCGGAGTTTTCAAGGGTTTGCGAAACTCGCCCAACTTGTTTCTTCAAACGATCCAACCCCTGCGATTGTTGAATGATGACTTCGTTCAATTGATCGATCTGCCGTTCCAGATGAGCGAGGTGCGCTTCGAGTTTTTCAATTCGTTCGGCGTGGTCGTTCATGGTTATCAGCGTAAAACGAATTGCCGGTGCTTCGCAAATGTGTCACGCAGCGAAACTGAAATTTCATCCTGCATATTTTGCAGTTCAGCATACACCTTCACGTTTTCTTTGGTTGGCTCGGTGGTTTCAGCCTGATTCAACTGCACAAATTCGTCGGTGATGTCGCTGATCGAAATTTTCTCTCCTTGTTTCAATCGCCAGCACCAGAGCGCTTGCAAGGCCGCGCCATACGCCGCGCCTTCGCTCACTTTCAACGTGACAACTTCGGCGTTAAAAACATCTGCCATAATTTGTCGCCACAGTTTTGACTTCGACCCGCCACCGGTGGCGCGAATCTGCTTTGCGTTCACGCCGAGTTGGGAAAGCCGCCGCAGACCGTAATTCATTCCGAGGGTCACGCCTTCCATCGAGGCGCGAGCGAAATGAGCCGCTGCAAAAGTTTTGGCGTTCACACCAAACCAGACTCCGGTGCCGTCAGGAACATTAGGCGTCCGTTCGCCTTCGTAATACGGGAGGAGCAGCAAACCATCTGAGCCTGCCCTAATTTTCCGCGCTTCGCTCTCATAACGTTCATGTGTCCATTTAAAGTCGGCACGCAACATTTCGGTTGCGACCGTGACATTCATCGTGCAGAGCAAAGGCAACCAGCGATTTGTCGAATCACAAAACGCAGCAATCTCACCTTGCGGATCGATAATCGGTTTTTCCGAACAGGCATAAACCGTTCCGCTGGTTCCGAAACTTGCGGTGACTACTCCGGCGCGCGTGTTGCCGGTGCCAATTGCTCCCATCATGTTGTCGCCACCACCCGCGCTCACGAGAATTCCTGCTGGCAGACCAAGCGCTCTCGCCGTGGTTGCGCTCAAGCACCCTACAGGTTGATCACTCGAAATCAGCGATGGCATTTTTCCGGCGAGCGATGGATCAATCGCATTCAGAACCGCGTCAGACCATTGGCGCTTTTTCACGTCGAGCAAGGCGGTGCCGCTCGCGTCGCCGAATTCCATTTTCTTTTCTCCGGTCAGCCAAAAATTCAAATAATCGTGTGGCAGAAGAACCGTCGCCAGTTTCGCGAAATTTTTCGGCTCATGATTTTTCAGCCATAAAATTTTTGGCGCGGTAAATCCAGGCAAAATGGAATTTCCAACGGCTCGAATCGCGGCTTTTTGTCCGCCGAGTTTCGCGGTTATCTCTTCGCACTCAGCCGCAGTGGAAGTATCGCACCAAAGTTTTGCGGGACGAATCACACCTACATTTTTATCGAGCGGAACAAAGCCATGTTGTTGGCCGCTCACGCCGATGGCTTTGACTTCGCTGGCCGTGGCCCTGGCGTTTTTCAGCGCTTCACGGATAGCTTTCACAGCGGCATCGCGCCACGTTTGTGGGTGTTGTTCTTTGGCACCGGTCGGCAGGCGAGGAATGATCCCGTATTTTTGCGATGCTTCTGCGACCACTTTCCCGTTCCGCGCCTCGACGATTAAAACTTTGGTCGATTGCGTGCCGCTATCAATGCCGATCAAAAGAGTTCTCATAAGGAATAGCCGGATGATTTACCACAGAGACAGAAAAGGCACAGAGAAGAATTTCTCTGTGCCTGATTGCGAAACAAAACTGGCCTCAGTGGCAACCACAGCCCGAACCGCAGGAACCGGATTCCATTTCTTCAGGAGCGGGAACGCGACCGAGTTCAAGCGTTTTGCTCACGTATTTGGTCACGGTTTCCTGCATCTTTTGCATCTGCTGCTGTGCATCGACGAAACCTTTGGCAACAGGATTGGCAAAAAACAGTTCGCGATGTTTCTCAAATTCCGCGATTTCCGCGTCGGTTAATTGCGCGCCTTGCTGTTGCTTGTGTTGGAGGTATTCGCCCCGCTCCGAGAGCGTCTCATATTGTTTTTGAGCGTCACCGTCGGCGTTGAAATCGTCCACGCGCTGGCGAATCGATTTCACTTCCGGTTGCTTCAGGAGAGTTTCGCACAGCTCCTCGATTTTGGCGGTGAGCAAGTCTCCGGTTTGAGTTGGTCTTTCTAGTGTTGTCGTTTGCATAAATTTTTTATCGGTCTAAATGGTTTCCTACATTTGCCGTAACCGTCCGCCTTACTTTAGCCGTTCAGCGGGATGCTGCAACTTGTTTCACAATGGACACCAAAATTTCCACGGCGAAAAACGATGGAAATGTTGTTGCAGAACGAATTTTTCGCAATGCAATTGGTTTGTTCAATTGCGGACGCAATGTTGGTGAGTGAGTTAATTCTGGTCAAGCGCCGCATTCTCGGTCCTGCGTACCAAATCAACTATTTGTTCGTCGGCGAACCGACAACTTTCAAATCATCAAACTGAATTGGCGTGCCAGCGTAGGGACTTCCCCAGATTGAAGCGCGACCCGCCACCGGTTTGGTTTTCTCGGCAAAAGTGATCGTCGGCTCCTTTGGCTCGACCGCATTTTCTAGCCAAACTTTCCCTTCCAGTTTGTAATCGTTCTCCCCTATTTTGCGATTTTCTAGTCGCAGGATCATCCATGACCCGATTTTTTCTTCGAATGGAACAGTCGCGACAACCCCATCTCCTTTGTAAAGTTCCAAAGCATTCTTCGCTGGGGAAATTTGTAAACGGAAACCGCCCACTCCGTTCAGTCCAATCGCGTAGGTTGGAAAACGTCGGCCCTTGGGTGTGCCGCGCATTTTTGCGCAGACCGCAACATCCGTTTCGAGTGTCGGGCCGAAAAGCGCGCCAAATGTTTCCAGCGGCGCGCCGGGCAGTTCGAGGAATTTATTCGTGCCCTCCTGTTTCACCGCGAAGCCACCATCAATGACCAGGAATTCGGTGGGAAGCTTGTCAAGTTCCGCTTTTTCGAAATTGTTTTGATACAAAACGTTTTCCGCACTCGGCGCTGTTTTGTTTTCCTCCGCCTCTACGTTGGCCAGCGCCAAAACCAAACCAAAAAATAGAATTTGTTTCATTTGTCCTCAGTTATTTCGCAAAGCTTCAATTAATTCACCACGTAACGCCAGCGATGTCGCGACCCACGTCCAAATCATGCCGCTGACCAGCACTGCGCCGAGTGTCACTGCCAGCGAAAAATACGGCAATTCTCCTCTCGGCGAAAGCAACGTCGGCAATACCGCGACGAGCGCAGCGGCCATGCCCAGGCCGACTCCCAGCCACAATAAGGCCGCGTGTTCCGTCAGCACCAGCCAGCGCAAAGTCCCTCGCCGAAATCCGGTGGCGAGCAGAATAGCCAACTCGCCCCGCCGTTCCAAAACATTGCGCAAAACGATAATTCCCAACCCGGCACTGCCAAGCAACAAACCGAGTCCGCCGAGAATTTGAAATGTATTCAAATAAGTATTTTGCACTGCGTTAAAAGCGGCCAGTCTTTGCTGCGTCGGCGTCAGTTCCAATCCCGCATCCCGCAATGCACGAGAAAGTTTTGCGCTGACCTGCTCTACGTTCTCTGACGGCGCGTCGATCAAAAACATTCGATAGCCGCTGGTCGATGGAAAACGTTTCACGAACTCGGCTTCGTCAATGATGAGGCTACCTTGCAGAATGGAATTCGCGATTGCTGCAACGATGCGGACGTTGAATTTGTTTCCATGTTCGTCGGTATAGAGAATGACGTCGCCCACTTTTTTCCCAAGCGCCCATTGAATTGAGGCCGCATCGCCGATGGCAGGAATGGCGTCGTCTATGATCGACGGAGATTGAATTGAGCCGACCACACCGTTCTCTTGAAAAATAAATAAATTAAGCAGCAGCCAGGGATTTCGTGGCGAGATGTTTCGAAACGTTTTTGTGAATGAAAATGCTTTTTTGTTGGCAAGAGTTTCGGCGTTTACTCCAAGCAGACGGGGGGTTTGCGCACGGTTCAAATTTAAACAGCTCGCATCGTCCCCTTCGCGTACACGAAACGGAACCACTTGCACGCTGGCCAAATCATTTTCATCCAAACCAAAAAAACTCCGTCCGGCCGCACTGTTCAAATCCTTCGTCACCGGCAAAGTGGATTCGCCGATCAGCGCAAAACCGCCAGTCCCAGACGAGCGCAGCCGACTGTCTTTTTCCGCATCCAATTTGTTCGCACCCACGGACACTACGAGAAAACTTCCACACGCGAGCAGACCAATCGTCGCCAGACTCCGTTTGCGGCGACGGCTGCAACTGCGGACCGCCAATCCAAACAGAGTCAAATGATCGCTCGCCTGTGAACGCTTGAGGTGTTTGAGAAAACTGGAAGCAAAGGCCAACCCGGAGATAAGCAACAGTGCGCCAGCTCCGAAAAAGATTCCAGCCGCTGCGTCATTTTTTTTGACAATGGCCGACGCGACTAAACCAATCGCGGCTATTCCAGTCACGATCCCGATCCACTTCGCCCAATTGCGCGAAGCGGATTTTACCTGCGTATTTTCCAGTTCGAGTTCAGCCCCTTGTGAAAGTAATTCGTGCGCCGGACGTTTGGCTTTGTTTCGAACAGCCAGCCAAATGGTCAGCGTACTCACGGCAAAACTGGCGATGGCACCGATCACGAGCGTCATTGGCGTGACATGAAATTCCAAAGAGGAAGTTCCCACGGCGGAGCGCCAAATCGTTTGAAGGCCGAGCAACATGCCTCGCGCATAAACAATTCCGCCGACTGCGCCAAGAATTCCTCCGAAGAGGGCCAACGCCATTCCCTCGCCCAGCAACAGATTGCGGACTTGCTTTGGTTGAAATCCCATCGCCAACAACGTGCCGATTTCAGTCGATCGTTGTTCGAGACCGAATTGGAAAAGCAGCGCGACTAAAATCAGCGCGGCGAAGATCAGGAAAAAACTAAAGCCCAGGAAAAGCTGTCCAAAATCCTGTGACTGCGAACTGGCGGCCAGCGCTTGTTCTCGCACCGGCTGAAAACTCAAACCGAGCGAAGCGGGTTGAAGAATGCCGCGCAATTTTCCCTGGATTTCAGACGGCTGCGCTGACGGAAAGCGGATCGCCGTGAAAGTCCCGAATCGATTACTCCACATTTTTTCGCCTGCTGTCAGCGTCACAAATGCCTTGGGCGTTCCGCGCCACTCTTTCCAATATTGCTCGTCCTTCGGGCGGATTTTTTTCATGTCGATCGCAAACCCAGCGTCCCAATCCTCCGTCTTCTCGGCCTTCGCCACGCCGGGAAAATCCGGCATCAAATCGCGAGCGGCATAAATCCCGGCGAGCGGCACAATGGCGCGAATGCGAAATAAATTCGTTTGCTCATCAAGCCGTTGATCTGCACCCACGGTAAAATAGCGTAGTTGCAATTCGTCGCCGACCTTCGCCTGCAAATCATCGGCGAGCCATTGATTGATCAGCATTTCGTTGTCCCGCATTTCCTTTGGCACAATCGGATCTCCAATCGCGGTCACCATGGAGTAAGGGGTCGTTTGATTGGCCACGCGCAGTTCGTTGACAAAATAGGTGGAGACCAAATTGACTTGCGGAGCGGAGTTAACCGCCGCTTGAACAATCGGCGGATCCAGAAAAACCCGTGCGCTCCGTAATTCCAAAACCGCTTGGTTTGTGACCGGGCGCAGTTCGAGTTCCGCATCCGCCAATTGCCAATGCTTACGGAGCGTCGTTTCTAATTTCTCCAAGGTGTTTTGATTTTCCGACGAACCTGTTAAAAGCAAATTTGCTTTGCCTTTCATATCGAGCTTGCCTTGCAAAAACTCGATGGGAACAAATGCATTGAATGGCGGGATTTGATTTGCGCGCAGACTGAAATTTCCAAGTTCAGCGTCAAAAAGGATGGCGCTGACCTTCAGGCGAAATGCGGTCGAAAAATCCTGTTGCGGCGAAATCGGAGCATCCCGCGAGAGGAGCGACGGTTTGTGAACCCGAAGCAAAATCGTGTCGCCAACTTTCGTTTTGAGTTGCTCGGCCAATGACGCATTCAGCGCAACGGATTCTTTGCCATTTTCAGTTTGCTGTCGGTTTTTTTCAGCAAAGTTCCAAAACCTTTCATTCACTCCCAAAACCTGGACTTGATTGGCACGAGCGGTTCCCTCGTCGTTAGCGGCGGTCGCGGACAATTGTAAAACGGGGGCGGTTTGAGAAATATCTAATTCCTCGGCGAGTTTGGCGCGGAAGAATCGGTCGCTGGATGAAAGCGCGAATTCAGTTTTACCCAAACGCGCCAGGGCCATTACGCGCAAACTTTTGCGAACAGAATCGCCCACCGCCAATGCGCCGATTAAAATGGCACTGCCGATGGCTGCGCCCAAAAGCGTGCCAAAATGTGAGCGGGCGTGAAATCGAAGCCCGCGAAGTATCAGCGTCCAAAACGTCATCGGCAAAAAATCTAACAGCGGAGGTCGAGCTTCAGAAGTGGAAAAATTTGAATTTCGCTGGGCGACCTTTATCACACGGTGCAAATCAAATCAGGTCGCCGTTGCGACAAGCGTCCGAGGGACACGGGTAATAACCGACGTGATTTTGCAATTTGAAATTTCCTTTCGGAAACATACAGTGGCTTTGCGTGCATCCAATCGCCATTCACTTTGGGAGTTTTTCGATTCATTGGTACGGAATCCTGGTCGCCACCGGATTTTTGCTTGGCCTTTGGACGGCGAGTCGTCGCGCTTTGCGCAGCGGAATCTCCGCTGACGCCGTGATGGATTTTGCGCCGTGGCTGATGGCGGGTGTGATTGCGGGTGCGCGAATTCTTCACGTTGTGACTTATTGGAAAGAGGAATTTTCGCACGAACCGTGGACCGAAATGTTCATGATTCAAAGAGGAGGGCTGGTGTTTTACGGCGGTTTTTTTGGTGCGACGATTGTGGCAATAATTTACGCACGACGTAAAAGAATACCTCTGCTGAAATTCGCGGACGTACTCGCGCCGAGTGTCGCGCTCGGGCATGCGTTAGGCCGGATCGGTTGTTTGATGACCGGTTGTTGTTTCGGGAAACAATGTTCGTTGCCATGGGCCATCCATTTTCCGGTGGGGCACGAAACGCATCCAACGGGTTTGCTAGCCACGCCGGTTCACCCAACGCAAATTTACGAATCGATTCTAAACTTCGCGCTTTATTTTTTCCTGGCGTGGCTTTTTCGCCGAAAGAAATTTGACGGCCATATTCTCGCCACCTACCTGCTTTGTTACGCGGTATTGCGTTCGTTTGTGGAAATTTTTCGCGACGACTACAAACCGTCGGAATATTTTTTCAACGGTACGATCAGTCCCGGACAATTTGTCAGCATTGGCATTTTTGCGGCCGGGTTGATTTTGTTTTGGACGAAATCTCCCAAACATCGAGTTTCCAAAGGTTGAGATTGTGGGCATGAATTCCCAGATCACGAAATTTCCTCGGCCCCTATTCATCACCGGGCCAACCGCCTGCGGCAAAAGCCAAATTGCGCTTGATCTGGCGGAACGTCTCAATGGCGAAATTATTTCAGTCGATTCCATGCAGGTTTATCGTGGCTTGGATATTGGCACAGCCAAGCCAGCGCTGGCTGAACGGAAAATGGTTCCGCATCATCTCATTGACGTTGTTGATTTGGATGAAGCGTTTGATGCAGCCAAGTTTTGCCGGCTGGCCGCGAGCGCCGTTGCGGAAATTCAAGGACGTGTGCGCGTGCCGATTTTCTGCGGCGGGACCGGGTTTTATTTCAAGGCATTTCTGGAAGGTCTCGGCGAATCGCCTCCCGCTAATGCAACCCTTCGTGCGGAGCTGGAACAAATTTCCATCGCAAAATTGTTGAATGAATTACAGGAACGCGATCCGCTTACATTTGAAAAAATCGACCGACAGAATCCACGCCGGGTCATTCGCGCCGTGGAAGTGATTCGCCTCACCGGAAAACCTTTTTCCGAGCAGCGCGCTGAGTGGAAGAGGCAGCGGTCATCTGAGGTGCAAATGTGCTTCGGCATGGCGCGCAGTCGCACGGAACTGCATTTTCGCATCGAGAATCGCGTGGACGAAATGTTCAAACACGGTCTTGTAGCGGAAACGGAAGTGTTGCTGCATCGTGGCCTCGAAAAAAATCAGACGGCGATGCAGGCGATTGGCTATCGGCAAGTAGTCGAGTATTTGCGCGGAAAACGTTCTTTGGGGGAGACGATTGAACTGGTTAAAATCCGCACCCGCCAGTTCTCAAAACGCCAACTCACCTGGTTTCGTCGGCAAATGCAACTCCATTGGATTCATGTGTGCGAAGCAGAGGAGGCAAAAGTTGCCGCGCAAATTTCCAAAGCGTTTCAGCAAATTTCCTTGGAGGAGAAACAGGTTTAAATGGCGAACCGTTTCTATAAACCGGGCGAAGAGCGGGCTGTAAAGGTCAATGATCTTTTCGCCAAAATTGCGCCGCGTTACGATCTGATCAACGATCTGCAAAGTTTTGGTCTGCATCGATACTGGAAAGGGCGACTCCTCGAATTAACAAAATTGAAACCGGGAGAACGCGCCGTGGATGTTTGTTGTGGAACGGGCGACATCGCGCTCCGCTTGGCCGACACGGGAGCTGAAGTAGTCGGACTGGATTTTAGCAAACCGATGTTGGAGGTGGCAAAGAGGAGGCAGAATCCAAAATCCAAAATCCAAAATCCAAAATTTCTCGAAGGAGACGCACAAAATCTTCCCTTCAGCGATTCAAGTTTTGAAGTCGCAACGGTCGGTTACGGGTTGCGTAATCTGGCGAGTTGGGAACGCGGCTTGGAAGAAATGTGGCGCGTCACAAAACCCGGTGGACGTTTGCTTGTGCTCGATTTTGGG
>JBKJOA010000297.1:0-3384 GCA_046593365.1 Limisphaerales bacterium | reverse complement strand
GGTTCATCGAAAATTAAAATCGGCGCTTTACGAATGGCCGCTCGCGCAATGGCGATGCGCTGGCGTTGGCCGTGGGAAAGTGTCGCGCCGCGTTCGCCCAAAATTGTTTCGTAACCTTGCGGCAGCGCTTGAATAAAATCGTGCGCGTTCGCCAATCGAGCCGCTTCCTCGACTTGTTCCAGCGAAGCGTTGGGAGAACCGTAGGCGATGTTTTCCCGAACGGTGGTGGCAAAGAGAACGTTGTCCTGAAGCACGACGCTGATTTGCGAGCGCAACGATTCCAAGGTGTAATCGCGAATGTCGCGTCCGTCGATGGTGAGTCGGCCTTGAACCGGGTCATACAAACGGAGAACTAAACTCACGAGGGTAGATTTGCCGCCGCCGGAAGGACCGACGAGGGCGATGTGTTGGCCTGCTTGAATTTCCAAATTGATTTCCTGAAGCAACGGTTCGCCATGTTCGTAAGCGAAATTTACATTTTCAAATTTCACCGTCCCTCGGAATGCAGGTGCAGGAACGGAATGCGGCAGATCGCGCACATCGGGAACCCGCTCCAGCAAATCCATGACACGCTCGCCAGCGGCCGAAGCTTTCGCCATGCGACTGCTGTATTTGGCAAAATCCTGGACGGGACGATAGGCGGATTTCAAATAAGCGAGAAACACGAGCAGATCGCCGCTGGAAATTTCTCCGCGCAAAACCAATCGTGCGCCGAACCACAAAACCAGCGCGGTGGCCACGGCGACGAGAACATCGACGGTTCGCTCCATCGCGGCGGACAATCGTTTGCCTTTTACGTCCTCGCGCGAATTTTTCTCGCTCTCACTGGAAAATGCGTCGGCAAAAGTTTTTTCCAGCGAAAGCGTCTGCACGACGCGAATCGCGCTGAACGATTCCGCCGCCGTTGCGGCCATTGCGCCTTCTTGACGGCGCTGTTTTTTTGCAACCGCCTGGATTTTTTTTCCCAACTGCATCGTGCGCAGCCAGAAGATTGGCAAAACGCAAATCGCACAGATCGCCAGTTTCCAATTGAGGACGAACATCAGCGCGATCATTCCCGCCACGATCAAAATTTTTGCCAAAGTCGGGAGGAGCGCGGTAACGGCCACTTCCTGCAACATCCCAATGTCGTTGAGCATGCGGACGACCAGATCGCCGGTTTTGGCTTTGGTGTGAAAGGAGAGCGAAAGAAAATGGACGTGGCGATAAAGCTGATTGCGAACTTTCATGAGAACGCGATTTCCCAGTTGCGCAAAACCAATCGTGCTGGAGTAAGAAGCCAAAGCTCGGAGACCGGTTAAAATCACAACGCTGACCGCCGCGAGCGTGAGCAGGGTCATCGAATCCATGGAGTCAATCCAGGCGGGATTCCAATGAGGGTTGGATTTTTTAACCTGAATAATTCGGTCGAAAACAAATTTGAGGGGCCAAGGCTCCAGCAAACGAAGTCCAACTTCGACGAGAAGCGCGAGCATCGAAGTAATGATGAGGCCACGCTGTTGTCGCATGTGTGGCCAAAAATATTTCAAGATCCGCCAGAGGCTGGGCAAACTTTCCTGAAACTGTTTTGGCTTGGACATCGAATTTCGATCACGCTGCCAGTTTTGGCAGTGGTCGGAAATGTTCGGCTTTCTCGGCCAACGCCACGAGACGGACTGCGGCCTGGTGCGCACCGTTGAATTCGATTTTTTCAGCCGCTCGTTCGAGCAGGGTATTGCGAGAGGAATCGAGAGATTTTTGCACCGCGTCTCGCAAATTCTCGGACGTCAAGTTTTCGGGCAGAACCGTTTGGAGAAGTCCAAGCTTTTCAAATGCTATGGCGCGGAGCAGTTGCTCAGTTCGCGGAACCGTTCGCGGCACACAAACCGTCGGCACCCCTTTGACAACCGCCTCCGTCAAAGTGTTGTATCCACCCATGCAAACCAGTGCGTCGATCTTGTCGAAGCAGTCCGACAAATTCGGAACAAACATTTTAATGGGAACATTTGCTTGGGCGGCGGATTGTTTGAGCGCGTTAATTTTTTCTTCAGCGAGCATGGGGCCGGTTACGATCACGCCCTGCCACGGAGCATTCGCGGCGGCGCGGAGGAATGTTTCCAACAGAACGTAACCGTCTTCGCCACCGCCAGCGGTTGCCAAAACCACCGGTTTACCATTTTTCTGAAAAATGGAATGGCCCTGATTGTTATTCGTTTGTGGAGCATCCGATTTATTTACGATGTAACCGCAAAAAGAAGTTCGCGCCGCCATCCGTGCATTAAATTCATATTCCGTTCGTGGATCCAGAATCGCTTCCGAGCCGAAGATCAGCAATTCGTCGTAATTTTCAACGATCTGTTGTTGCATATTTTCCGGGTTCCACTCGGCGAGAATCGCGGCGCGACTGTCCAGAATGTCACGAAAGCCCAGAACGGCGCGTCCGCCCCGTTGACGATGCTCTTGCAACGCATCGCGAAGTTCTCCTTTTGCGCCAAAGGGATGCCGGTCCACCAGCAATACAGAAGGTCGAAATTTTTTCATCGTGGTGACGAGCAATGCGGAACGGAGTTCACGGATTTCGGAAGAGGAAATTCGCAACCGCCGAGAAGCGTATTCTCCATTTTGAACCTTGCGAAGGCCGGGCAGTTTCAGAATCTCAACGTCAGCGGGCAGGCCGAGGCGATTGACGTCGTCGGTTCCAGTCGTCAACAAAATAGACGCGGCCGGTGCAATTTCGGACAAAGCGCGAGCGATGGCCAAGTGCCGACGGGTGTGTCCCAATCCTAGCCCGTCGTGAGAATATAAAAGAAAACGCATTTGTTTAGCTTAGCAATTATCAGCCTATCAGCTTAGGGAGACCTAAGCAACAAGTTGGCCAAGTCGCTACGTTGTTATGGCGGGTGATACGGTTGCTACGCCAAACTCGCGAAAAGGCGTAAGTCGTTATAAGCCCGTGCTGCCACTTTATCATGCCGCGTTAGACAATGCGATGAAGCGGCTCTTAAAAATCTTCAGATAAGCGCGAAAATCAGCCTAGGAGCACCAATTACAAGTGCGAAGGCCAAGAGGAAAAAATTTGTTCCAGAAACCTTGCGGCAACAAAACGCAAATGAAGAAAACCAGACCGGCGAACACCAACGTGGGAAAAGCATTCAGTTTTATTTAAGGCGAAATCGCCAACCGCTCCTCGTTTTTCTCGTGGCTCATTAACACGCCCTGCTCTTTGTAGGGTTTGAGCATGAAATGCGTCGCAGTCGAAACAACGCCTTGAATCGTGGCCAGCTTTTCCGAAACAAATGTCGCCACTTCACGGAGATTATTGCCTTCGACGATGACGAGCAAATCGTAGCCGCCGGACATTAAATAACAGGAGCGCACTTCGGAATATTTCGCGATGCGTTCGGC
>JBKJOA010000063.1:0-5459 GCA_046593365.1 Limisphaerales bacterium | reverse complement strand
ACTGCCAAAAGAGGCTACTAATCCGACATAATCCAAAGTGTCATTTCCATCCGTTAAAGTGAACGGTGCTGTAAACGCGAATCCTAAATCTTGCGACGCCTCGCGCCAAACTTCTATCGTGAACTCTTTAGCGGTCATTGGTCATGATCTTCGTTATTCTTCTCATTTCACATTCGCCACTTCCGGCGTTTTCATTTTCGATTCCTGCGGATGCGCGCCGAGTGGAGGCGTACCGAATAAAATAAACGCGAAAGCGACGAGGCGAATAATAAAAAGAACGGCTTTCGTGTAAGGGTTCATTTCACAGCGGGGCAACGCTTGTCGCGCGTGGGTTGGGTGTCGAGATATTGTCATCCAATATCACTTTCCGGTGCTCGTCGTCCTCTTTCGGGAGCTTCCGCCATGCAACGCGCGCTTGCTGAAATAACACCTCCACTGGCTGTGCGCCAGACCACGAAGCGAGCCGAATCCACGACTCTCCTCCTCCCGCCTTCCTCACTGCGGCATTAAATGTCGCTGTAGCTAAGGGACGCTCTGCGAGAGGCACGCGTTGCAACTCGCCTGAGAACATCCGGATGATAGAAGTCAGAGACTTGCGATACCAATCCCGTCCTGATGTCGCGCCAGTCGGCCACTTGAGAACGAAGGATACGTGGCCGCAAGCTCGACCGGGTGTCTTGCGATCTCTCGGGATTCTGTGGGCGATATTCATGTGACGTGCGAACGGCAGCTAACAACTATTATCTCACATTCGCCACATCAGGTTTCTTAAGCCGTGAATCCTGCGGATGCGCGCCCACTTCGCCGCTGTAATTTGTTTTTCGGCTGAATTTCAAATGCGCGCTGCGTGAGTCGTCGCCATCGGGGGACGTGGCTTGCGCGGGGAGATCGTAATTTCCATCCGGCAAAATGAAACGGAAACTGAAGGTGCCGTCGGAGCGAAGTTGAATTTTGCGTCCGCCAATTTCCACTTTCGCGTCGGGTTCGGTTGCGCCGTAAATAATCAATTCCGCATTCACGTTGAACCAAAACTTTTTCTGTTTCTCCATTCCGCCGAACGGACTCGACAAACTCGAAACGGAAACCGAACTGGGCAAAGAAAATTGCGCCACGCCAGCCGAAGAAATTCCCTGCACCAGTTGTCGGCGAATCAGCTCGGTGATTTCCAGCGAACCAATCCAGACGCGACGCACCGTATCCATTGTGATAATCGATGCCAGCGCGCTCTCTTGTGCGACCGTCCATTTCGTCGAAACGAATTCGCTTGGCTTGGGCAAATTTTTAAACCCTTCGGCTCGAAGTTGCATGATGGCTTCGGCCAGCGGAATACTTTCGCGCACGGTCAACTTGATGATCTGGATCAATGCTTCAAAAGGCACATCGACCGGAATCGTCGCGAATCGAACGGAAGTATCGTCGGAGAGCGAATCGGGCGGAGTGAACGTGGCGCCGGAAGCAGAGATGCGCACCCAGCCTTCGTCTCCACTCTGATAGCCCAGTTCAGCAACGTATTTGCCGCCCGCGTCAGCCACATGAATAAACCAATTGCGCGACTCGGGATGCACCTGGATCTGGCTCTCCGGATTGCCCGCAATTTCTTTTTTGTAAACGCGCAAAACCAAATGGCCGTCGTCGGAGAGCGCGTTGTAGCTGCGGAGTTGTCCCAACGTTAAATCCCAGTGCGCGTAAAGCCAATGTGGGTCGCGCGCCGTGAGCAAAAGTTTTTTGGTGCCGTAGGCTTCCGGCAACTCTTCTTTGATTGACAAGTTTTCGGGGGGCGGCGTTGGCCCAAGAGAATAGCGCTGACCCGGGCCGCTTGGAGTCGGGACGACGGGTGCATCCCCTTCCAACAGAATCGCTGGGATTTCCAAGGCTGCTTTGCGGATGGCACGAGCCGCCGTTTTTGCTTTGGCGATCGGTTCTGCGGAGACCTCTTTAATTTTTTGGATGGCGCGAAGCGTGCGCTCGACCGCATCTTTTACAATCGTGGCTGGCGCTTGAGGTGGGACGGCAGGAGTGGCCTTAATGGTTTTCGATTTGGCGGACGGGGTTTTGATCGTTTTCTTTGAAGCAACTTTGGGTTTAGCCGCACTCTTTTTTTGGGAAGTTGCCGCACTTTTTTTGACGGGTAGAGTTTTGATTTTGGATGATATTTTTTTATTTTCAGGTTTCATAAGCTTTAGACGCGCTCGGGGGAACCTTGCCGCAGGCAACTGCGTTGAAATTAAGTCGAGATGCCGCTCTCATGCAAATGATTTTTCTGGGCTTGCAAAAATCTTCCGGTAGCTCTTAATCCCAAATACCCCAGCTTGGATTTTATGAGCGTTTTAGACAAACCAACCCATAAACGCAAAGAACCTCCGCTCATCTTCATTGCGGATGATCATCCTCAGTTGTTGCAGATGGCGGAAATTCTTCTCACGGGGGAAGGTTATCAATGCAGGCTGTTTTCCACCCCCGAAGAGGTTCTCAGGGTGATGGCGGCGGAGCGATTGCGGCCTGACTTGCTCTTGACGGATTATGAAATGGGTTCGATGAACGGGTTGGAACTGGTGGCGCACTGCCGAACAACCATCCCCGGGTTGAAAACCATTTTGGTTAGCGGAACGGTTGAAGAGGCCACAATTCTTTGTCATCCGGTGAAGGTGAACCAGTTCCTGAGCAAACCCTATCAGCCGCAAGCCCTCCTCTCCCTGGTTCGTTGTCTGCTCGCCGAAGAGTCACCTGTTTGACAGCCCCGCGTGGTTCACCTACGCTTTTTTCAATGTCGCTGCGTGGAAAAAAACTTGGCTTGCTGATTTCATCGCGGCCCGACTCCCCGAAATTTCAATACGGTCTGCGGCTTGCCGAAGCAGCGCTCTCTGAAGGGGTGGACGTTTATCTTTATTGCATCGATGACGCCGTCAGAGGCGTTGACGAAGCGAAATTGCAAACGCTCAAAGAAAAAGGTTTGAAACTTTACGCCTGCGCTTATGGCGCGCATCGCCGCAATTTCCCACTGAGTGACAAAGCCACTTTCGCCGGTTTGACCGTGGTGAGCGATCTCATCGCGGGCACAAATCGCTTTCTAAGTTTCAATTAACTTGCGCTGAATTTCATGCCCAATCCCAAGTTGCTTATCATTGTCACGGGCGATCCGCGAGTCAGCCCGCGTCCTGCGGAAGCCATTCGCATCGCCGCTGGAGTTGGCGCGTGGAAGAAGGTGGACATCACACTTTATCTGCGGGATTCAGCGGTACTGGCGCTCAGTGAATTCGCAGACGAATTTGTGGATGAAGATAATTACACTCGCTACTTGCCCATGGCCGCTGAATTCGGTCGTCCCATTTTCGTGCAAAAAGATTCGCCCCACCTTTCGGATCTCGGCGAGACCGCTCTGAAATATCAGGAAATTTCCGACAACGAACTCGCCAGTCGCGCAGCCGACAGCAATTACGTACTTAGATTCTAGCCATGCCAATTCTGCTCCACATTTTGACGCAACCGGACGACCCGCTCGCCGATGAAATCATCGCCCGACAAAAGGCGAATCCAGAAAATCAAATTGAAATCGTCGATTTGACACCAGCGGAGGCTGACTACAAAAAGCTACTCCAGAAAATCTTCACGGCGGATTCCGTTCAGGTCTGGTAAAAACCAAGGTGAGCGCTACCGGCATGTCTTACATTCCGCACAAAATGCCGACAGAGTGAAGCGCCGGTTAACCGGCTTGGCAGAGGAGTGTCCGTCATAGCCGGTTGCAAACCGGCGTTCCGTCGGAAGGAGTTTGAAATAGGCGGGTTAAAGCCATTAACCCTTGCGAGCGCGCTTCCGAAAGTCCGAGGATTCCGACCTGGTAATGACACGCGTTGATTCCAGAAACTTCCGCGCCTCGTAATCCGTTTTCACTGAACGTTCAAACCAAAATCCCTCGGGCAAACGCGCCCGTTCCAGTATAAAGACGGCCTTTTTCAGCGAGCCGATCAGCCCCGCGCCCACCAGCATTTCCGAATCGAGCTGAACCTGCATCCGCGCCAGTTCAAACTCCTCGACATCAATCCATAATTTTCCAGTTGTCCGGTTGAGGAGGCGCTCCATTAAATTTTTGCCCGAAGAATTCTTCTTCTTCGGCTGAAAGGATAATTCAAAAGCAAGACGACCATTCAGGTTGGTGCGATTCACCAGGGTGAAAACATATTTTCCAAGTATTTCGTCCGTCAAAAGATTGACGCTTTCTCCGCGAGTGGCCGGTTTGGGTTTTGCCGATTTCGTCGATTCGCTTTTCCCCGGAGATTCTGTTCTTTTTGCGTCGGCTGGATTGGCATTCGGCTTTTTTGAAATTACGCCGGAGCTGAAAAACATTTCGTTGGAACTGCTTTTGCGATCCTTGACCCGCCCCTTGGAATCAAACTCCTCCCGTTCGGTCAATTTGGTGAAGCTGTATTCGAGCTGGGCGAGACACGATGGCGTTTCCTGTGATCGCTCGATGAGTTTGCGGATAATCTCTGCTACTGGAGGACAACTGTTGGTGTCGCCGCCACGCGCTGCAAACGCACAAAAATAAAATCCGGCAGTCAGGGCGACCCCAATGTTAAATAATTTAGTCACAGGCGTAACAAAACGCTGGAACTTCCGTCTAGTGACTCGGAAGTTCCAGAATTTTTATATTTCGGAACCAGGTCTCGTCATGATGCTCGGTCAAAAGAATATGGCCGGAAATTTTTTCCCCAAAGCCTTTCGCGTCTTTGAATTTGCTTTGCGCTATCGCAGTTTTCAGTTCAGGACTCCCGAGTTCGTAAGCTAAAGCCAGTTTGCCGTTGAGCCAGTGTTCCACGCGGTTTCCTTTTACTAAAATACGCGAGGAATTCCACGCGGCGGGCGGGCGGAGCGCTTTATCTGCCAACGGAGGCAAAAGATCGTAGAGCGCGGCTGTCGAATTTTTCGGATGCGGCGCGGTGGTGTCATCAATCATTTGATACTCCGGTCCAGGCGCTCCCGGTCGATCTTCGCTGACGAAATACTTCAGGCCGTTGTTGGCTTTATCGGCTATTTTCCATTCCCAACGCAGGTCAAATTCGCGAAACTTCCCGGTCGAAACAATATCGCCGCCACCGCTTTTCGGCTGCAAATGTAACGTGCCATTTTCCACGACCCAGCCCTTCGACGGCGCATCTGGTTTTCTGTAACTTCTCCAACCTTCAAGGGACTTGCCATCGAACAACGATTTCCATCCCGCCTTTTTTTCGGCGGCGCTCAATTCATTTTGAATTTCATCTTTCGCGGAAATACAAACGCATCCAGCAAGAATAAAATTCAAAAGCAGGAGAGGAATCCCTGCTTTTAAAAATGATCGGGAATTAAAATGTGAAATAATATTTTTGTTCATGGTTTTGATCGATCAACCGAAAACAGCTTCAAGGCGACGTTCATGGGTTGAGACTTGTATGCGAGGTTTCAGTGGCGGTCAAGCAAGTGAAATC
>JBKJOA010000043.1:0-8294 GCA_046593365.1 Limisphaerales bacterium | reverse complement strand
CGAAGCAAACGCGAAGTTCACCGAATTGATGACCGGCCTGACCACCGGGAAATTGAACGTCAATGATCTCCGGGCGGAAGCAAAAAAATCGGTTGACCAAGTGCGGGAACTCAAACGAGGTTTGGGCGAAGACGAAAGTTCGTCGCTCGACGTTTATCTCTCGATTCTCGACAAATTCTTGAAGGAAACTCCCGCCCCCACTGGTTCTCCGGTCATTCCCGCCGCGCCGAAGTCACCCATAAAACCGGGCAAAGAAGATGAATAACCAACGCTGGTTGGGATGAGTTCGCAGCAATTTTTTTCACGAGTCCTCAGGAAACTGAATTTGATGAGCCAGCGACGCCGACACTTGCGGCTGGTTTCAGGAGATCTGCACTTCGGTCGTGAACACCGCTCTGAATCCCAATTCAAAAAATTCTGTTGACAATTCAAACGCGCGTTTGAAATATGCGTTTCAAACGTTACTTTAAATCATGGTTGCTCCAGCTAAGACAGACGAAGCCCAAGTCAAGACACGCCAACAGCTCATTGAAGCTGCGGGCGAGGTTTTTGCGACGGTTGGATTTCGGGCCGCGACGGTCCGCGCCATTTGTGATCGGGCAGGCGCCAATATTGCGGCGGTCAATTATCATTTCGGCGACAAGGAGAAATTGTATTTGGAAGTCCTGCGTTTCACCCAGGAACAAGCGCTGGAGAAATATCCGACCGATCTTGGCCTGAAGAAAGACGCTTCACCCGAACTTCGGCTGAAGGCATTCATCAGTTCATTTCTATTTCGCATTTTCGATGAGGGTCCTATTGCGTGGCACGGCAAATTAATGTCGCGTGAAATGATTGAACCCACGGCGGCACTGGATGCGCTCGTTGCCGAAAAAATCCGGCCGCAAGCACAGCAACTCTCATCCATCATTCGTGAATTACTCGGATCAAGCGCCACTGTTCGGCAAGCGCGACTTTGCGGAATGAGCGTCGTCAGCCAGTGTCTTTTTTATCACCACTGCCGCCCGGTGGTGTCGCGACTTTTTCCCGAACAGAAATTTGGCCGAAGCGATATTGAAAGCCTGGCGGACCACATCACCCGTTTTTCCATCGCCGCAATTCGGCAACTGGCGAAAAAGAAATGATCTCGTGAATCGTAATTCGTAAATATTGTCCATGTATCATCTCGCTCTCAAAATGCTTTTTGCCGACCGCGCGAAATACATCATGCTCATCAGCGGTTTGACTTTCGCGGCATTGCTCATGACGCAGCAAGCTGCGGTTTTCTTCGGCATTCTCGATTGGACAAACGGCAACTTGAAAAACATGCGCGCCCAAATTTGGGTTGTTGATCCGAAAGTTGAGCAAGCCAACGAAATCAAACCAATGCGCGATACGGATGTAAGCCGCGTCCGTTCCGTGCAAGGTGTCGCATGGGCAGTGCCGATGTTTTGGTCGGTGCAACAAGCGCGGCTTCAGGATGGGACTTTCAAACCGATTCAACTGGTGGGAATCGACAGCACAACGATGGTGGGCCGACCGGGAAATATTACTGCGGGCAAGCTCGAAGATTTGCGCTTGCCGAACACGGTGATGATCGACGACCTCGCGGTCGAGCGACTCAGCCGCGGTAGGGCCAGGCTAATCGGGATCGGCGACTCCTTTGAGATCAACGACAAAGAAGCGCGCATCGTCGGCATTTGCAAAACAGAGAAATCTTTCTTCGGATATCCGTATGTATTTACCACTTACGATCAAGCGCTTCATTTTGCACCGAAAACGCGAAAGATGCTCAGTTTTATTCTCGCGCATCCCGCGCCGGGTTGGACTGCGGAACAGGCCGTTTTCCAAATCAAAAAGCAAACGCGTCTCGGTGCTTACACGGAGCACCAATTTTCCGTTTCGACGGTTCTCTGGTTCTTTCGCAACACCGGAATTCCGATGTCCTTCGGAACAACCATTCTTCTTGGCTTCATCGTCGGCGTGGCCATCGCGGGGCAAACCTTCTATTCGTTTATCCTCGAAAACCTGCGTCACATCGGCGCGCTCAAAGCGATGGGCGCTGGTAATTGGATGCTGACGCGCATGGTCCTCTTGCAATCGTTCACCGTCGGGTTGATCGGATACGGAATTGGAATCGGCCTCACCGTTTTGTTCGGGCTGGCCGTGTTGAAAAAGGGAATGCCTCCTTTCGCCCTCCCCTATCAACTTCCGTTGTTCACTTTTTTCGTGATCATGCTGATATGCGCCTTTGCCGCAGTGCTCGGCATTTTGAGAATTCGCAAGCTGGAACCAGCCATCGTTTTCCGTGGATGACCCAATCTGAATTTTCCATTGAGCACCGTTACACAAAATAATGTAAACAACGGGTTTGCGGTTCAAGTGCGCAAAGTCACCAAAACGTTTGGCACCGGTGAAGCCAGAACACAGGCGCTCAAAGGGGTGAACTTTGATGCGCGCGAAGGCGAATTGCTTATGATTGTCGGGCCATCCGGTTGTGGAAAAACAACCTTGCTCAGCGTGATCGCGGGTACATTGGAATTTGAAGAAGGCGAGGTGGACGTTTTTCACGCGCGCCTTCACGGCATGAATAAAAGTGCGATCACTACTTTTCGCGGCAGCAACATCGGATTTATTTTTCAGCAGTTCAATTTGATCCCAACACTCTCCTGCATCGAAAATGTGAGCGTGCCGTTGCTCATCAATGGCGCAAGGCGATCCGTCGCGGAAAAGAAGGCTGCGGAAGTTTTGGCGCTGGTTGGTCTGGGTGGACGCGGGAACGAACGGCCATCCAACCTTTCCGGTGGACAGCAGCAACGAGTGGCCATCGCGCGCGCGTTGGTGCACGAACCCAAACTGATTATCTGCGATGAGCCAACATCGGCGCTCGATAAAGATACCGGTTATAAAATCATGGAATTGTTGCGCAACGTCGCGCGTGCCCCCGGGCGATGCGTCATCGTCGTCACACATGACCCGCGCATTTTTCATTTCGCCGACCGCATGACAGAAATGGAAGATGGCCGCGTCCAGAGAGTCCACGAGGCACCGAAGGGAAATGAATCAACGAATGAGTAAGGAACACATTTAGAACGAGAAGGATTTATGATATTCAAACGACTTAGTTTTTACCTGGCACTCGCGGGAATTCTTGGAGGTGTGTTGATGGTCAAGCGACTGAGAACGCAACCGCCGCCGCCGCCGCCTCTCGCTGAACCGACGCGTTCGCCTTACACCAATTCCGTTGCGGCAACGGGAATCATCGAAGCTACAAAAGAGAATGTAAAAATCGGCGCGACCAAAGCAGGGTTAATCCAAAAAGTGTTTGTGCAAGTTGGTTCCGAAGTGAAAACAGGCGATCCCCTGCTCCAACTTGATGATCGCGAACTGCGTGCGCGTTTGGAAACCGCGCGCTCGCAACTCCTGGTTTTGGGCGCGACTTTGGAGATGGAAAAAATTCAAAGGGACGATAGTGCCGATCAATTCGCGCGCATTGTTAAACTTGAGAAGGAGAGCGTCGTCAGCGAGGACGAACGCAAGCGCAAGGAATTCATGCTGCAAGCCAGCAAAGCGCGTGTCGCAAAAGTTGAGGCGGATGTCCAAGCCGCTAAGCGCCAGGTCGAACATGCTGAAGTAGAACTGGATATTCTAACTGTACGTGCACCTCGCAGCGGGGTGATTTTGCAGTTGAACGCTCGCGCTGGCGAATATGCAAACCTCAATCCCAACGATCCAATGATGATTCTTGGCGACGTGAACACACTGCAAATCCGGGCCGATGTGGATGAGCAAAATGCCTCGCTGGTTCAACCGAATCAACCAGCCGTTGCTTTTCTCAAGGGCGATACGAAGAGTCCAATCCCTCTGCGCTTCATCCGCATCGAACCATTCGTCATTCCCAAGCGTTCGCTCACGGGTGATAGCGCGGAACGGGTTGATACACGTGTTTTGCAAATTGTTTTTGAACTCAACCGCCCGCAAACTCCCCTCTACGTTGGCCAGCAGGTGGATGTTTTTATTCAACGCAACGCCACGGTTTCGGATGACACAACGAATAAGAATTCGATTACGAAGAAATGATATGAACTGTTTGAGATTTAAATTCATTTGCATCGCGCAATTGGTAGCAACTTTCAGCTACGCCGCTTCGGTTTATCCCGTTCCGTCCGCCAGCGTGCTTGGTCAACCGCTTTCGGTGACGGACTCGCTGAACCTTGCGTTGGAAAGGAACTCCACAATTCTACGTGGCAAAGCGGATCTCGAAGCATCTCATGGCGTCGTAATTCAGACGCGCGCCATCGTGATTCCAAAACTGCGCGCGGGCGGCACGATTCGTAAAACCGATCCTGATGCCATTGAAAGTTTTTCATCGGCCTTTGGCGCAGGACCACAAACCAGTGATCGCGAATGGTCCGCAAGCGTGCGCCTCGTGCAATCCATTTACGAAGGGGGACGAATGTCTTCCGCACTCCGCACCGCGAAGCTAACCAAAGAACAATCCATCCTGAATTTTCAAACGGTCGTCGCCGACATCTTGCGCGATGTCCGCATCGCCTACGACGACGTTCTTCTCGCTGAGCAAAACATTGTGGTGCAGGAAGCGTCCGTGAAATTGCTCAGCAAAGAATTCGATGATGCTTCACGCCGGTTTGCCGCGGGAACAGTCCCACGATTCAACGTTCTTCGCGCGGAAGTCGAAGTCGCGAATGCCCGGCCCAGATTGATTCGCGCGCGAAATGCGTTTCGCATTGCTAAAAATAATCTGGCAAATCTGCTCGGCTACGATTTGCCCAAAGGAGTCGGCGAAGATATTCCGCTGCAACTCACCGGCAAATTCAACGATCAGCCCTTTGAAGTTGACCTGTCCAATGCGTTACAGCGTGCATTTGAAAATCGAACGGAACTCGCCTCTCTCCGCAAAGCGGAAAATTTACGCCGTGAAAATGTCGTGACCGCCAGGAGCGGTTATAAGCCGAGCGTGCAGGTCTTTGGTGGTTACGGTTCGCGCAGCTCCAGTTTCAACAATGCCTTGGATCGCGATATCTCCGGCTGGTTTGTTGGCGCGGAAATGAATTGGGATATTTTCGATGGAATGTTGACGAGAGGGCGCGTGATCGAAGCGACCGCATTGCAGGAGCGGGCTGCGATTGACCTCGAAGACGCCGCCCGGCGGGTTGGACTTGAAGTGCGCACGGCTTATTCCAGTTTCATTGAAGCGCGCGAACTTTTGGAATCTCAAAAAAAAGTTCAAGAGCAGGCGGACGAAGCGTTGCGTCTCGCCCAGGCGCGCGTTGACGCCGGAAGCGGAACGCAACTCGATGTCCTGGGCGCGCAAACCGCATTGACCGAAGCGCGGACGACGCAGATCCAGGCGTTGCGGGATTATTCCGTGGCGAAGACCCGGCTTGATCGTGCAATCGGAAGTGAAATCGAGAAAAAATAATGTGCCTCTCTCTGCTCGTGGCTACACCTTCTAAAAGCGTAGCGAAACATTTTCCTGCTCACAACTCGGCTGCGAAGACTTGGAATTTATCTGGCGCGCAATTGCGGTTGCGACTACAACCTCCGCTCGATCATAAATGAAAAAACCGTCGCTCCTGATAATTTTTCTGACCGTCTTTATTGACCTGATTGGCTTCGGCATTGTCTTGCCACTGCTCCCTCTCTTTGCAAAAAGTCTCAACGCCAGCGGATTAATGATCGGCACACTCATGGCCTCGTATTCAGCCATGCAATTTATTTTCGCGCCGGTTTGGGGAAGAATTTCAGATCGTATTGGTCGCCGCCCCGTTCTGCTCATCAGCACGGCTGGAGCGGCGATCGCCTACGCCATTTTCGCCATCGGCTCCGGCATGACCGGAAATCTCGCCCTCATAATTCTTTTCGCCTCGCGCATGTTCGCCGGCGTGTGCGGCGCGAACATCACGGTCGCGCAAGCCTACATCGCCGACATTACCTCCAAAGAAGATCGCTCGCGGCGCATGGGACTTATCGGAATGGCTTTTGGTCTTGGTTTTATTTTGGGGCCGTTTCTTGGCGCACAAGCCCTGAGCCTTTTCGGGGCGACGGGGCCAGGCTGGCTGGCAGCCATTCTTTGCGCGGTTAACTTTTTATTCGCCGCCGTGCGTTTGCCGGAAAGTTTGAAACCGAGTTCAGAGCCAATTCCACAACGTCCCCGTCTTGCGCAATGGACTCACACTTTGACGCAGCCCAAGATCGGGCTTCTCGTCGTGTTGTTCTTCTTTGCGACGTTTTGCTTCGCCTGCTTCGAAACGACCCTTGGGCTGCTGGTGAGCAAAAACTTCGGGATTGATCCTTTCAATAAGGCGGATGCAAAAGTCGTTGGCTATTTATTTGTTTACTGCGGAATTATCGGCGCGCTCGTGCAAGGCGGCGGGATTGGTCGCGCGGTGAAAAAGTTGGGCGAGCCTCTCTTGATTACAATCAGTCTTTTGCTCGTAGGCGTTGCGCTCGCTCCAATGCCGTTTATTCACGGACAGGTGCCGCCTTGGAAAGAAATGTTGCATGGCAGCAGTTCGCCGTGGCTGCTTTTTTTATTCGTCCTCGCGCTTTTGTCCATCGGCTCCAGCCTGACGCGCCCTCCCTTGTTCGGCATGATTTCCAATCTCACTCCTGCGACCGAACAAGGTGCCAGTCTCGGCGTCGCTCAAGGAGCCGGAAGCCTGGCGCGAATCGCAGGCCCGATTTTTGCCGGGATTTTATTGGATCATCACGCCGAAGTTCTCTACCTCGTCTGCGCCGTCATTTCGTTCTTTACCGGAATTATCGCCTGGAAATATTTGCATAAAGCCAAACCGCCGGATGCGATTCGGCAAAGTGAAAATGCAATTTAGGCTCCCCACTTTCACCCTTGACTTTATGTTATTAAAGTTCAAAAACGAATCAGATAAACCACAAATCAACGGGGATTATTATGTTTCTCCCAATCCAACAGATTGAAATTGCGGGGTCAATTAAGAATGCAGCCGATAGTGCGCGAAATGCGGCTACATCACTTAGAAAAATCGAATGGGCTACCCGATCGAGGCTTGCACGAAGGACTGCCGACAAATGAAAAGTAGGATTGTTGGTCAACCCGAAAACTCAAGGCGCGACGTTAGTCATTCAAACCAACCAATCTTAGTTGCACAACGAAAACCCAAATCCAAAAATATTATGAAAATACGGAATACTTATTCGTGGGACGTGCTTGTCTTCTGTCTCCTGGCCACTATCACCCTTTTTGTGGAGCAAAGTCCTGCGGCCACGCTGCTCGTGGCCAACAACAATGACAGCGGCACCGGCTCGTTGCGGCAGGCAATTCTGGACAACGCCACACTGGGGGGCGGCAACGGCATCGCGTTCTCCAACATTGTTGCGGGCACCATCACGCTCAATTCGCAACTGAGCATTTCAAACAGCGTCACCATTTTCGGTCCCGGCGCGAACGTGCTGAAGGTGAGCGGGAACAACAACCGGCGCGTGTTTAATATCACGGGGGGAACGGTTTCAATCTTTGACCTGACGATCAGCGATGGCCGGGTTCTCGGCACCAACGGAGTGTCGGCAAACAAAGGCGAAAATGTCGTGGGCGGAGGCATCCTGAACGGAGCCGCGGCCAGTTTGACCCTGACCAGTTGCGTGGTCAGCAACAACGCCGCGATTGGCGGAACGGGAGGCCCATCGAACGGCGGCGGCGGCAATGGTTTCGGAGGGGGTATTTACAGTGAAGGAACATTGACGCTGAATCAGTGCGCGCTGGATGGCAACACGGCGCAAGGCGGTTCTGGCGGCGGCGCTTTCGGCATGGGAGGGGAAGGCTGGGGCGGTGGTTTATATGGCGGGGGAACAGTTGTTCGCTGCTCCATCAGTGGCAACAACGCCATTGCGGGCTCTGGCACCGGTGGCGTTAGTCCAGGCAACGGCGTTGGCGGCGGCATCAACTCTTCGTCCGTTCTGAATCTCACGAACTGCACCGTGGCCAACAACGTCTCGAGCGGCGGTTTCAACGATGCCGGCGGCGGCATTTTTACTGCTGGCACTTTGACGGTCCGTAGCTGCACCATCGCGGGTAATCAGTCGGATCGCGGTGGCGGAATGAGTGGCGGTGGCAACATCGGCAATACCATTCTGGCTGGCAACACCGCCACCATCTCGGGCACGAATGGCAGCGGCTCGTTTGTCTCCAGCGACTACAATCTCTTTCAATCGACCAATGGCATGACCTTCTCGGGGACTACGACCCACAACCTCATCAATGTAAACCCACTGCTTGGGCCGCTGCAAAACAACGGCGGGCCGACGCGGACCATGGT
>JBKJOA010000532.1:0-10336 GCA_046593365.1 Limisphaerales bacterium | reverse complement strand
GTGATTCTCATTACGGCCGACCACGGCGGGCATGGTCGAGGCCATAGTCAGGGCACTCCCGAGGACATGCTTATTCCGTGGATTGCTTGGGGCAAGAATGTCAAGAAACGCTTCGAGATTACTGCACCGGTCAACACCTGCGACACCGCGGCCACTGCCCTCTGGCTTCTCGATGTCACACCAACAGCACCTCTCGAAGGTATAGTGGTGAAAAGCGCCTTCAACTGAGGTAAAGCGCGATGCCCTGGGTCGGCATCATTTGGATTTTGACGAAACGGTTTGAGCCACACCAACATGCCCTACTCTGGAATTTTTTGCGGCAACCGGCATCACGTTCCTTGTCGAAGGGATGAGTCTGACCGTGCTGGCCTACTACCTGAAACGGGTCTTGACCTCGTGCGCTTCACGGAACGGATGCAAGCCGTCGCGGTGCAGGCTTAAACCCGAACTCCGAAGTTGAAACGTCATAGAGCCTGTTTAAACCTGAACTCCGAAATAGAACGGGGAGCGCGACCGCCCCGGTCGCTGTTTTCCGCGCCCTCGCGGAAAACCGTGGGGCGTATGAAAAAGTTCCCGGCTCAAGATTCGCCCACGTCGTCCGTAGTGCGGAACGCGAGGCGCGTTCCGCTACGCCCGGGGCGGGCATGCTCCCCGAGCTTCGGAATTCGGGTTTAAGCCGCGTCCACCCCGGTTTGCCGCCGCCAGTCGCGGCGGATTTGGCACCAGAGAGGGCGGAAATGGATCCGAGCCGGGTAAATCCTCAATGAAGGCACAAAAAAAGCGTGGCGGAATGCGCCACGCTTTGAGATTCGTTGGTGAAAAAAACTTTAGGACTTCTTCAGCTTGTCCAATTCGGCGGTGAAGGCTTTTGGGCCGCCTTTCATGTAGCCGAGCTGGCCTACTTTTTTGCCTTCACCATTCAGAACAATAATGGTTGGGTAGCCGCGAACTCCATATTTCTGCTGCAAAACGTCGTTGGCTTTTTTTAATTCGGTGGTCTGTTTTTTCTTGTTGGGAAAATCGACTTCGACGAGCACGAGGTTTTTCTTGGCGTATTCAGCGAACTCCGGCGTGCTGAAAACTTCCTTGTGCAGTTTGATGCACCAGCCGCACCAATCCGAGCCAGTGAAGTCCAGGAGGACCAATTTCTTTTCCGCCTTGGCCTCGGCTTGTGCTTTGGGCAAATCGGTGAGCCAGGCTTCGGCCGCGTTGAGTTGGAAAACGGCGAAAGAGGTTAATAAACAGAGCGCGAGTTTTTTCATAATGTCAGTAGTTTGAATTTACCATTTACTGTTGTTAGACGGCAACCAATTGATCTTGTTCACGCCAAATTACGTTTCCGGCCACAATCGTCAAGAGAGCTTTTCCACGCATTTTCCAGCCGTGAAAAGGGCTATTCCTGGATTTGCTCGCAGAATCGTTGCGGTCGTAAATCCATTCGAGGTTCGGATCAAAGACCGTGATGTCGGCATCGGCGCCAATATCCAGGGTTCCTTTGGGCAAATGGAGCAGGCGGGCAGAGGCGATGGTGAATTTCGCGATCAAATCCGTGAGCGGCATTTTACGGGCGTGATGGAGTTGCATGAGCGAGAGGGCGAGTTCGGTTTCAAAACCGGTGATGCCAAACGGCGCGTAATCAAACTCGACTTCTTTTTCGTAATCGCAATGCGGCGCGTGGTCGCTGCAAAGAATTTCCACCGTGCCGTCGAGCAATCCTTCGAGAATGGCCTCGCGATCTTTAGCGGAACGCAAAGGCGGATTCATTTTGAAATTCGTGTCGTAGGAGGGCCAGGAGGGAAGGGGGTTTTGAGTTTTAAGTTTTGAATTTTGAGTTGCTGACAATTCTTTGCCGTCTTCAGCCCAGAACTTTTCGCTTCCTGCAATCGCGGCATCGGTCAAAACGAAATGATGAGGGCAGGCTTCGCCGGAAATCGGCACGCCGCGTTTCTTTGCTTCGCGAAGGAGTTGCACGCTTCCGGCGGAGCTCAAATGTTGGCAATGGATTTTTGCGCCCGTCAGTTCAGCGAGCAATATGTTTCGCGCGACCATCATTTCTTCGCCCGCTGATGGCCATCCGCGCAAACCGAGGTGCGCGCTCCAATAGCCTTCGTGCATCACGCCGTCGGTCACGAGCGAATAATCCTGGCAATGATCCATCAACGGCAGGTCAAACATTTTGGCGTATTCGCAGGCGCGTCGCATCAGGTCGTTGTTTTGGATGCAGTGCCCGTCGTCGGTGATTGCGATGACTCCCGCTTTTTTTAGCGAACCGATCGAAGCCAATTCTTCGCCCGCGATGTTTTTCGTAATTGCGCCTGCGACAAATAAATTGATCACCGCTTCGCGTCTCGCCTTTTCGTGAATCAGCGCCACCGTGCCGGCGTTGTCGATGGAGGGAGAGGTGTTGGGCATGCAGACTACCGAGGTAAACCCGCCTCGCGCGGCGGCTTTAGTACCAGTCGCGATGGTTTCCTTGGCTGATTGGCCCGGTTCACGGAGATGCGCATGGAGATCGATCAAACCTGGGCAAACCACGAGTCCCTGGGCGTCGAACTGCTCGCAGTCCCCGGGTGCTTTGGTTTTTGCTTCCGAACCGATGGCAGATATTTTTCCATTCACGACCAGCAGATCAGCGACGGCATCAAACTGGTTGGCCGGATTAATGACGCGTCCGTTGGTGAGGAGCAAAGAATTCATGCGCGGCGGAGAATACACGCAGGGAAATCGGCAAGGCAAGAATCACATCTGAGATGCAACCTAATGACGAAAATTCGTTTAAGCCGGGAGAAAAACGATTTTATTCTTCTCGCTCGGGAAAAAGTTCTCTAGCTTCTTTCCAATCAACCCACCCATTATGCAAACCCAACTCAAAGCCAAACTCTCGTTTTTCATGTTCCTGCAATATTTTATCTGGAGTTCGTGGTACGTAAGTTTGGGCGCGTATCTTACTAAGCTAAATTTTACCGGCGGCCAAATTGGGGCGGCGTATGGGGCGTTTGCGATTGGCGCGATGATTTCTCCCTTTTTCGTCGGACTCATAGCCGACCGTTATTTCGCCACGGAAAAAATTTTGGCCGCGCTCGGCATTCTGGGAGGCGTAATGTTGTGCGCCGTTCCGCATTTCGTCACCTTTAATTCGCTTTATCCGATCCTGATTATTTATTGCGCGCTTTACACGCCAACACTGGCGCTCGGTAATTCTCTTTCTCTCCATCATCTGAGCAATGCCAAGACCGATTTTCCGCGCGTTAAAATCTTTTCCGCCGTCGGCTGGATTGCGGGCGGCGTGCTGGTCAGCGTTTTGCATGGCGAACAATCCCCCATTCAATATTACCTCGCGGGAGGCGGTTCCATTTTACTCGGACTTTTCTCGCTGGCTTTGCCGCACACTCCGCCGAAAAAAATTGGCCAGAACATCGGACTGGGCGAAATCCTCGGTCTCGACGCCCTCGCGCTTTTGAAGAAACCGTCCTTCGCCATTTTTATCGCCTGCATGTTTCTTATCTGCATTCCGCTTTATTTTTATTTTGTGATGATGTCGATTTACCTCGCGGAACTTCAATGGACCTGGCCAAACGCAAAAATGTCGCTCGCGCAAGTCTCCGACATCGTATTCCTTTTTTTGCTGCCGGTCATGTTGAAAAAATTTGGCTACAAGAAAACGATCTTCCTCGGAATCCTCGCATGGGTGGCCCGCTACTTTTTGCTCGCGGGAAGCGTGAGCGGTGTTTCAACCCAAACCATTTTCATCTTCGGCGCAATTCTACTGCACGGCATTTGTTACGACTTCCTGTTTATCGCCGGACAACTCTATGTCGATGACGAAGCCAACGAACGGATTCGCGGCGCGGCCCAGGGCTTCATCGCATTCATTCTGTGGGGTGTCGGAGCTTTCGTCGGCACGACGCTCGCTGGAAAAGTTTTGGGAATGCACACATTGCCCAATGCAACCGGCCCGATTCTCCACGATTGGAAATCCATTTGGATGACTCCCGCGCTTGGTGCCTGCGCCGTGCTGGTGATTTTCCTGATCTTCTTCCGTGACCCGCCAAAGAAAACCGCCGTGTCGATCATCGCCGGATGAAAAGAGATAATCTAGAATTGCCTTGAGCAGAGCCATGCCATCGCTGACAAGAGTCTGCTTTCCTGTTGGCGTGGTTTTACTCCAACGATTCGCGATGAGGTTTTGACCGCGATTTTTTCTCGGAGAGAACGGTTAAAGCCATTGTTGGATGCCGTTCAAAACGGAACGGTTTCGGATGATCAGATTAGACCGTCACGGAAAACTACGCTGCTGACGCAACCCATTCCTGCGCTCAAAGAGCAAGACTTGAAATTATTTAGCGTGAAAAACAACCTAGCCTACGCAAAGAGGTGAAGACATGGCCGACCTGGTCGTATTTCTTTTGCAAAAAAGTAGATCAAATTGTCCGCGACGGGACGATGGGATAATTATTACGCGCATCAATTCTATCGGGATATTTTGTGTCAGGAACTGATGGCGGCGATGCGAATCCGTGCTGGCGGTTGAAGGCGCGACAGTAAATCTGGAAGGTTTGGTCAGCCGTTTTGCGCCAGTTAAAAAATTGAGCGCGGACCAACCCGGCGCGGCGAAACGTCTCCCGCAGCCCGGCATCGCTGGATAGTTTCATCATTTGTTGTTTCATATCTTCGATATTTTCCGGGTCAACGATGGCGGCGGCATTTCCCACAACCTCTCCAAGTGCGCCTCGATCTGAAGAAATAACCGGACAGCCACAGGCCATGGCTTCGGTCGGCGGTAATCCAAATCCCTCGTAGAGCGACGGATACACGAAGACATCCGCAGCTTGATAAAGTGTCGGCAGATCGGAATCCGAAATGAAACCAAGGGAATGGATTTCCTCGCGGAAAGGCGATTGTTGAATGGCACTATGAATCACTTCTGAACCGTGCCAATCACTTCCACCGAAGACTAATTTCCAGTTTGATTGGGTCTGCGCTTTGAGCCGGCTGAATGCTTCGATCAGCCGCACATGATTTTTTGCCGGGTGTTCCAGTCGCGCAACGTAAAGGAAAAATGGAGTTGCGATTCCGTGTTTCTGCGCGACCACTTTCCGCGCTGCTTCGCTTGCTCCCACCTTGAAGCGAACCTCATCCAATCCGTTGTAAATGACGGAGATTTTCCCGGTTGGCAATTGAAAATACTTCTGAATATCAGCAGACGTATTTTGGCTAATCGCAATAATTTCATCCTGGCGTTTTGCCAAATGCTTTACGATGACACGCCCGTAAAACATCCGTTTCCAATCATATTTATTGGAGAGGCGAAACGGGGCGAGATCATGAATTGTGGCAACGAGCGCACATGGTTTAGGCCAAAGCAATCGACGATAACTCGGCATGTGTAGAACATCGATTTTATGTTGTCGGATCAGCGCGGGAAGCTGGCGTTGATGCCATAAAATGTTTTTTAATGGCGGACGGAATTTTTCCGCAACCGGTACAAGTTGCATCGTGGTCTTCGCAAATGAAAAGAGGGGTAGATCTTCCTCAAGAACGAACAGAATGAAGTGGTGTTCTTTGGCAAATGTGCCGAGCATTTTTACGAGCGCAAAAACGTATTGAGCAACTCCAGTCCGACCTCTTTGAATTACAGAAGTGGAAATGGCTATCCTCATTTACCAGACTCCGCGACAAGAGATTCCAAACGTGAGAGGCGCAAAACATTTCGCACGTTGGGTTGAATGCCGACAAACTGAAGACGCGTGCCTTGGGCAGAAGCCTCGTTTTTCGCGCGAACCATTAGTCTGACACCAGTGCTGTCGATGAACTGCAATGATGAGATATCGATTTGCAATATTTCTTTGTTTTTCGCGCGGGAAGTAATGTGCCTGCTGGTAATTTGCCAAACCCGATCGGCATTTGCTGCGGTGATTTCACCCCGCCAAAAAAGGGCTGGTTTTGAAGGATAATAATTTGGTTGCAAAACCACCGGAGTGCCTTCCCCCAATTCTTCAAGTGGTTTATGTATCGTGTCCAAATTATCAATTATCGTAAAAAAATCCTGAAGGCGCATCATCCGCAGTGCCGAGAGAACGGCTTTACTTGGAGAGAGAAGAACTAATTGCTGGCCTGTCACTCGAGCTTTCTTTTGCAAGCAAACCAGTAAGCCGATTCCTGTACTGTCCACAAATTTAACCTCGGATAAATCAATGGCGCATTTACGGGAGGTCGCAAGAGCCTCTTGGCAAAGCAATGAATCCCGCCGCACCGTTTCAAGGTTGAGTTGCTCCGGCATTTTGATCCGTTTCCACTCACGCTTTTCCTGGGGAGAAGGGGTTGAGCGGACAATTTGTCTTTTGCCAATCCGTTGAAATTGCCACCACTGCCGTGCGATTTCGAAACTGAAGCACCATAAACCATTCAAGTATCTGCCCATCAAACGGCGCGGTTCCTGGGCGGCGCGAAAAATCCATTCGGTTCCGGTTTTCTGCATCCATTTCGGAGCGCGTTTGATCTTTCCCGCAAGAAAATCAATCGTCGCACCGACTCCGACACAAACGGGCACGCCGAGCGAACGATAGTGCATCGAAATCCATTTCTCCTGTTTCGGGCAACCAAACGACACAAAAAGCAAATCGGGTTTCGCTGCCTTTATTTGCGCAGCGATTTGGTCGTGATCCATTTCCAATAAAGCGGCAAACGGTGGTGAATAGTGGCCTGCAATATTCAATTCAGGATGCTGTCGGCGAAGGTTGGCAACAGCGGTGGCGGTTGTGTCAGGACTGCCGCCCAGAAAAAATATCCGATAATTTTTTTTCGCAGCTAATCGAATGAGAAGCGGTACTAAATCAGAACCGGCGACGCGCTCAGGAAGCGGATTACCGAGGAGTCGCGAAGCCCAAACTAACGGCGTTCCGTCGCAAAGTACCAGATGTGCATCGAGTAGAATGCGACGCAATTCCACATCGTGACGCGCTTGCACCAGGAAATCGACATTCGCGGTCGCCAGATAGTGCGGCTTACCTGAGGAGATCATCGCCTCGATGGCTTGCACGGTTTGTGCAGTGGTAATGTTGTCGAAAGGAATTCCAAGGATGGCAATGGCAGGCTGATTGGGATCAGACGGCAATGGCTTGAGTGAGTTGGTTTGCGGGAATGGCGCGGGCCCGTTTGCGACAGGAGAAAAATGTGATGCCGTGACAATCATGATTGGAGAACGGATGGCTTTATTGATGGAGTGGTTTCTAACCGGGCGACCGGCGCGCTTGGTTTACCGAGAATGACCAAAGCCGAGTTCAACTGTTTCAGTAGAACGGGACATTGTTCCAGCGTGCTGATGATGCGATTTCCCAGTCCGTCGGAAAACTTGTTCTTTAATTTTTCCTGAACGTGTTCTGCTACAAAATATTTAAGGGTAAATCCACTTTCCTGAACGGATTTTTCAAAATCTGAGTATCGAATGCTGTGATGAGAACCTGAGTCGGTGGCTTCACCGGGAGGCAGAAGCCGGTGTCGCAGTGACGCAAATTCTTCGTTCACCATGGCAATCTTTCCGCCTGGTCTTAACACCCGGAAACATTCACTTAACGTCTGGTGATGATCGGGCGTGTGATGAAAAGAGGCGTTGAAGGTGATGCAATCGATTGATTCGTTTTGAAACGGCAAATTCGTCATGCTTTCGAGGATGCGTTCGAAATAGACTCCATGTGCCTCAAATAAAATATCCGAGGTTTTTAATCCGTAATAATTGGCTTCATTCACATCGAGAGCGATCACGTTTCCGCCACGTTGCGCGAGCAGGCGGCTGCTCCAGCATGGGCCGGTGCCGATGTCCAGAATCCAGGAATTGTCATCGCAATTGAGATGATCAATGAGAACTTTAAAATCCGGACCGAAGTGGCATGTATGCGGCCAAAGCTCGGCCAGCGTTTCAGGAAATTGCGCAATCAGTTTCGCGTCCGTCAAACGATCGCTCCCTTTGTAGGTTGAATTTTCGTATTCAAGTTCGCGCTTCACCGCTTCGTGATCAAAGCCGGTAGCGAACCGAATAATTCCATCTTGAATTTCGAAAACGTGTCCTTCGCTGCCGGTGCAAGCAAGTCGTCCGCTGCGAATTTCTGTCTGGTTCTCCTCGAATGAAGTTACTGCCAGAGAACTGGAGCAGCGCGGACATTGCAGGACCTCGAGAATTTTAGTTTTCATATCTAGTTGAGCGAAACTTTGTTTTGAGCCAGATCATTGAATGAAATCACTTTTAAATCTTTGCGACTTGCCAGGTAATCGGCTGTTTCGTGAAGGCGTTCAATGAACGGCTCATCGGGTGTGTTGTTGCGGAAGTATTCCCACCAATGCGTGACAAGAACGGTGAGCCGCCGACTGTTAATGCTCTTATCAATTTCGCCCAAGATGGTGTCGTAAGATTTGTGATAGGAAAGGTGGCAACCCGGATGCGTGAGCAAAATGGTCTGTCCCACTTGCCAATGCGGTGCGCGAAAAGCTTTTTTCAAGGCGTATTGCGGCCACCAGCTTGCGGGCAAACGCCGCCAACTATACCAACCGGTTGATAGCACGCGGAAGCGCTTGGAAACTTCTTCGAGGCTCGTCCGGGAAAGTTGATCGTAGGGAGCGACAAATGCGTTTGGCCGAGCAAACCCGGCTTCAATCAAATACTTCGCGCCTTCATCCAACCGGCTCGCAATGTCTTCACGGTTTTCGTGATCAAACTCGTAATTTTTATTCACGAACTCGTGTCGGCAACCGTGTTGTAGAATGTGGAACTCGGAATTGCCGAGTAAATATTCGACGAGCTTCGAATTGCTTCCGATCGGAAGGGTTTTTTCCGTATTACCGTTTTTCGCCATGAGAAATAATTCCGGTTTGCCATCGCTGTAAGTTGCCTGCGTGCAAACATTCGGAATGGTGGCAAGGTTCACGGCCAGACCTTTGTCAAGAAAGGGACGATAAAGCTTTTCCAGATAGCTGATTGGGGTCAGCGCGTTGGTGTCGTCGTCGCGGAGAATCACGTATTTCATCGCTTCTTCTCCTCGATTAATTCCTCGTAAAGGTCTTTGACATTTTTCGCCAAAATATTGGTGTCAAATTTGGCCCGAACGATGGAGAGACCAGCGCTTCCCATTTCCTTGGCGGCTTCGGGGTTTTCCAAAGCAGCGTCAATTTTGCGGTGAAATTCCGCTGGATCTTTCAAATCGAAAAGCCAACCATTTTTACCTTCAATGACCATGTCCAAGGCTCCTGAAGTGCGGCTCGAAATGACGGGAGTTCCCGCTGCCCAGGATTCCAGAATTACCAGACCGAATGTTTCGGAAATGGAAGGGAGAAGCAGGACCTCGGCCTCCTGAAACAACCCAATCAGGCGCGGATCGCCTGGCGGAAGTCCACCGGTCAGGAGCACGCGTTCTCCCAGATTGCGCTTTTGAATTTCGCGCTCAATTGATTTTCCGTAGGCAAAATCCGTGCAGGAACCCGCCAAAACAAAAATTGCGTTGGGATGCTTGGCAATAACGGTTGCAGCTTGTTCGACCAACCAGCCCTGATTTTTGACGGTGTCAATTCGCCCCACAGACAAGAGGAGCTGGCGGCCCACGATTTGCGGGAAAGCTTCGCGTGCTTTGGCTCGCGAAGCTTTTTGATATTCGTCAGCAGGAACCCCATGCGGTTGGATGAGCACCCGTTTTCGCGGAGATTTCTGATTTAACAAAGCCGCTTCCTTTTTATTGCAAGTGATGATCGCATCCGACTCCTGCAAAACACGACGGGAGCGAAGGGCCAGCCCAAAAATCTTTCCCCACTCCAGTCCGCCTTCGAGCGGTTTGAGCAAATGTTGTTTCACCGTGGCGGGCAGATCCAGAACACCGCCGTGAATGGTGGTGACCAGCGGAATTTTTCGAGTGCGCGCCACCGTGAGAGCAATTCCCCCCAGTCGATTGTGCGTATGCGTGTGGATGAGCGAGACGTTTTTCTCCCGCAGCAACGACCAGATCGCGCTGAATGACATTAAATTTCCACCCGTCGAAATGAGCATCGCTTTTTGTTCGTTAGAAATGCCGAGAACGGGAACAAAGGTGTCGAAGCGGTTGACTTTGAAACCGGCCTCAACAAACGGATCGCGCCCGGTTGTTGAATTAATCCGTGGACAAAAGGCAATGGATTCAACTCCGTGGTAATGCAAGCCGTCGAACAGTCGTTTTACCGCCGTTTCTGTTCCGCCCCATTCGCCGGGATTATATTTTCTTAATAAATGGGCAACTCGCATGAATATTTTCTCAATCGCGTTTTGATGAAACGTGACAACCAAAACTGTAAGACTTAAACGGGGTTCGTCACTATCGGG
>JBKJOA010000413.1:0-8046 GCA_046593365.1 Limisphaerales bacterium | reverse complement strand
GGCTTGATGTTGCTTTCGGCGGCATCGAGAAGGTTTACACAAAAAGCCGTTTCGTTGGTTCCAACACGCAACCGATAGGTCCCCTGCTTGGTCGTATCGCCGAAAACCACTTCGCGCGCCGTCGGATCGACTTGCAAAGTCCGCTTCTTCCCATCCGGCAAAGTAAGTTCCGCATTGCTGACGCTTTGCACCAGGGCAAAGCGAAACGGTTCGCCGGCACGAACAAAAAGCTGGCTGTTCTTTGCCGAAGCTGGATTCAAATATTCAACGGCGTTCGCAATGAAAATTGGAAATGAAATCCGCAGCGGCCAGGTGCTTTGCAACGTGTCAAAGCCGATCCAGACAATTTTCTGGCGCGTTAATTCTCCGGCAAGAACGAGAGGCGTCTGTTGCGCGTCAACGAGCGAGAGCGCCCAAGTCGGCGTCTTGACTGCAAGCGTTTCACTGATTTGCACGTTGTCAAAATTGACGTAACGCAACAGTGGATGGGTGTTTTTCCAATCGACAATCGCTGGATTCTCCGCTTTCGAAATTCCCTCGAACCAATTCGTATTCGCGACGTGGACCGCGAGGACATTTCCTTTCGGCCAGACGGTGGGGAAAATATCATCGAGCACCACGAGATCAAAAGCCTCGGCAAAGTCACTCAACTCCTGCGCCGAGGAAAGTTCCACATTCACGGCGGCACGCAGGGCTTTTTCCAAAAAACGATTTCCCCGACTGACGAGCAAAACTTTTACCGGTTGCGGCAATTGACTGAACATCGAGGCGCGATTATCGACGGCCAGATCGTCCTTCACTTTCAGATTCACTGTGAAAACTCCATCCTTTGCTTGCGATGCGAAAAAAACCTGCGGCAAAATTTCTCCGGCAGTGAATTTGAGTGGGCGCACTTCCAAAACTTCGTTTTCAAAGCGCAACTCCAACTCTGCTTCATGAGCGTTGGTGGAAAAGTTTTGCACGCTGCTGTAAATCGCGCGCTGTTTCGGGTCCTCTGGATTCGACCGCACATCCAATGCGATGATTCCCAAATTCTCGGCGCGTTCACCCACGCGATGATAGATCAGGTTGAGTCCTTTGTTTTCGAACTCACTTAAATCACCCACCGCACCGTCGCTAAACAAATGTATTTCCGCCTCGGGCCGGTCACGAGTCAACGTTTCGGCGAGCTTCAACGCTTCTTTAAGATGCGTGGGCGAATCGGTGACAACGCAGGCTTCCAGCGCGCGACGGAGCGCCGCTTTGTTGCTGGTGGCCGATTGTTTGACCTCGGTATTTCCTGCGGCTTGCAAAATGAGCATCTGATCCTGATCGCGCAAACCATCCACCCATTTCAAAGCTTCACTGCGCGCCTTTTCGAAACGCGACGGCGCTTCATCCGTGCTTTGCATCGAAGCAGACGCATCGAGAATCACGACGCGCATGGCCTTGCTTTTGGAGTTGCCGGAAAAATACGGGCGGCTGAGAGCAAAAATCGCGAGAATCAAAAGCAGCAATTGCAAAAGGAGCAGCCAGTTGTGACGAAGTTTTTGAAACGGCGCGTTGGCCTGGGTTTCCGCGAGAAATTTTTGCCAGAGCAATGTGCTGGAAACAAGTTTCACAACGCGTTTGCGTTTGAGCAAATAGAAGAGCACCACGATTGGAATCGTGGCCGCGAACCAAAGCGCGCCTGAATTCAAAAAATTCATATCATCCCCAGACTTCCGCCGTGCGAAGTTGCTTGAGCAACAGTTGATCGAGCGAAGTGTCGGAACCAACTCGGAAAAAATTTACTCCTCTGCTCTGGCAAAATTCGCGAAGGCGCTGGCAAAAGTTTTCCACGGTTTGCTGATAATTCTTCACCCGATATTTGCCAAAGGTTACTTCCTGCATGGCCCCTGTTTCAGAATCGACCAACCGCAAATCGCCAAAGGTGTCTGGACTCAACTCTTCGGGCGCAAGAATTTGAATGGCATTGACGTGAAAACCGCGCGAGATGAGTGCGCTCAAACCGGATTCGTAGCCAGCCGGATCAAGAAAATCGCTGAGCACAACGGCCATCCCCGTCTGGCGCGCTTCGATTGCGCCGCGGCGAATTGAATCATTGAAATTAGCCACACCTTTCGCGCCAAGCTTTGAAAGATTTTGAAAATAGGTGAGCGAAGATTTACGTCCGCGAACCGCTCGCAGCGCGCCTCGATACGTCGCGTCTTCAGAATTTTCTGGAAACGGGAAAACGCTGACGCGATCAAAGCCGCAGAGCGCGACGTATCCAACGGCCGCCGCAATTTGTCGCGCGAAATCAAATTTTCGCGGCGCACCAAACGTCATCGACTCGCTGCAATCCAGGAAAATACGGACGGGCAATTCACGTTCTTCTTCGTAGAGTTTGAGAAAAAGCTTTTCGAGCCGGCCGTAAAGGTTCCAGTCCAGATATCGAAAATCATCTCCCGCCGTGTAGTTGCGGTAATCGGCAAACTCAACCGATTGGCCACGCGCCTTGCTGCGTCGCTCGCCGCGGGCCGAACTCTTCGCCCGTTTGGCGGCGAGCAATTGAAACTGCTCAAGCCGTCGAAGAAGTTCAGGGGTGAGGAGCGGGTTCATGGCGAAGAGTCTATTTTCGAGCTGTGTTCAGTTCAATTTCTTTCGAGAGATTGATTTGATAGTCGTCAGCCTTTGACTGTCAAGCAGTGTTCAGGCAGAGGGTGTTTTCCGGATTTTCACGGCGACAAAACGGGTTTCTGGAATAATAAATTTTTTTATCGTCACTTCTGCGACAGCCGCGTGAAACTCGTTTAAAACCAGCTCAGCAATGTCATTGGCGAGTTTTTCGATCAGCTTCCAATTACGCCCTTCACCGAGATTAAGAAGCCGTTGCGTGACTGAGAAGTAATCAATCGTCCCGTTTAAATCGTCGCTCCGTGCGGCTGCGGAAAAATCGTATTCCATCTCCACAGTGATCAACAGGCGCTGCGGCTGAGCGCGTTCCTCGTCGGGGACACCGACACAGTAGAACACCTCCAGTTCTTCGATGACTATTTTATTCATGTGGAACGCAGCGTTTAATTTCTTCGAGAAGAATTCGCGTGGGCTGATTCAAATTCATTCCGAGCGCCACATCGACCGAAGCCCAGCAAAACTCCTGTGCTTCCTCATTCAGTTTCACATCAGAATTCCCGCGAACTCGGCAGGTATAATTCAGCAAAACAAAATGCGCTTCGCGGTAAAATTCTTTCGAATGGATGCAGTCCTGCACCAACACAAATTCGATGTCGGCGATTTCCAGATCGGTTTCTTCTTTGATTTCACGATGCAACGCAGCCTGTGATGTTTCGCCATATTTTGTTTTTCCGCCGGGAATTCCCCAGAGGTTCGACCACTTTTGTGTGCGCACCATCAGCACTTGATCGGCTTCATTAAAAATCGCCGCGCCCACCGTGCAAATCGGATGAGAAATTGGCGCGCCTTCTTGTCCGTGAGTTCGATGCGCGATTTCAAAATTATTTTGCTCCAGGATTGCTTGAAGTTCACCGAGATGCTCCACGATCACATCCGGCTCGCTGACGCGAAGTTGTTCGAGCCGGTTGTATCCGGTCAAAACAGCGCACGAAAAAACGCCGCCATGTTTGGCGGTTTCCACGTCGTGCTGCATGTCGCCAATGAACATCGTTTCATTTTGCGCGAGTTGATTTTCGTCGAGGATTTCGCGAATTTTCATCCGCTTGTCCAGAATTTCCACGTAAGGCTTGTCAATGAATTCGCTGAAGCCTGTGACTTTGGCTTGAACAGCGAAATGATCACGATGAACCGTGCTCAGTAAAAAAGTGCGGATGCGATGCTTGCGACAAAACAACAAAAAGTCGCGGGCGTGCGGCAGCTCGACCACCGAATCCTGCACCTGCTTGAAATGGCCGTGAAACCATCCTTCTAATTTCTCCATCGCGATATTTGGCGTGTAGCGGTCGTAGAATTTCTTGAACGGCAAACAGAATTCCGCGCGAAATTCGTCGATTGACATTTCCTTCAGCCCCGCCTTATCGAAAACAAAATTGGTCGCTCGAAATACAGCGGGTAGATCGTCCACCAGCGTCCCGGACCAATCGAAAATGATATTACGAATCACAGCTTTCAGGCTAACACCCGCCTCCAGCAGGCGCGAAATCAAAGTTAATTTTTAGAAACGTTTTTTCAAACCACTCGCACCCGCTTGACGCAGGTGAAGCCGGGTTATTTATCCGGCCGCAAACACTTGAACAACGTGGGCCGTTTGTCATTCGGAAACTGTTTTCGCCCCCAGCCATTGTTATCAGTCACCAGCCAAAAATATTTTTTGTCCACCGCAAGACCTTCCATCGTGCTCGTTGGGTAGGTGGTGCGATAAGTCAATTCGGGTTGCTGTTCCATCGCATGAAAACTATATTCAGCAAGAATGCGATGTTTCTTCGGATCAATTTTCACCACGACGCGGTTCTCGCGCAAAATGGCGAAGACCGCTCCATCAAACCAATACAAATCTGAGTAATGAATGTCCTGCATCTGTGTCTTGCTCGGGCGGACGGTGAAGTCCTCAATAATTTTCAAGCTCTTCAAATCGAGGACAATAATGCGGCCTTCCTGTCGTTCATTCGCGATGAAAATTTTCCCGCCACCAACAGCGATGCCTTCAAATGAAGCGTTGCGATCCGTCGGGTGAAAATATTTTTTTATGGGCGTCCAATCAATCGGCAGCCGTTCGACCTTCCGTGTCTTCGGATCAAAACGTAGAATCCACCGGTTGGCTTCTTCGCAGTAATAAATCCTGCCTTGAGCATCCTCGGCGATTCCTTCGCAATCATAGCGATCGATCTTTTCCGCAGCGAAAGGAGCAAGCTGGGCTTCGGTAAAACAGTTTGTCTGTTCAACCAGGTTTGCCGAAAGCGCATTCGTTGAAAATTGAATTTGGTAAAGCGCCGGACCGCGATCATTCACAGAAAACAATTCTCCATTTTTGCGGAGCAACAAACCGGAAGCATCGAAGCGCTCATCTTTCGGCGAGTTAAGTTGCCACGTTTTTTCCGCGCTCAATTTGTAACACGGCCAGGCATATGCGGAGTTTTCCGAAATATTTTTGGATTTCGTCCCGCAGCCGGTGAAGAAAAAAAATCCAGTGCAGCCCAATAAAAACCATGACGCCCGTGAGTTCATGGCGCGGTTATAACAAATTCCGAACCGGACACAAGACTGTATGACGATGGATAATGGATCAGTTTGGCCGAACGCTGGGCGAGCATCCTCCCGCGCTGAACTTTGACCTTGCTAAAGGCAACCTGTGAGGGCTCGTCCGCAGCCTCGCCCCACTCCGGCTGCCGATGAATTATTTTTTTACCGCGCCGAAAACTTTTTGGAGCAATTCGGTGGTGCGCGCAGCGGGATTTTCGCGAATGCGTTTTTCTTCCTCCGCCACCGTCTTGAAAAGTCCATCCATCGTCTTCTGCGTCACGTAAGCATCAATGTCCATCGTGTCCTGATTCAGATAGCCGGTTGTGTTTAAAGTTTTGCCAATCGCTCCCAACGCTCCGCTCGACGACGTCAATTTACCGGCTTTTTCCATTAGTTTTTTATATGCCGAGGTCACGCCGGTTTGTTCTGTCGCGGTTTTCACAATCGGTTGAAAGCGAGCAAATAAGTTGGTCTGCGTGACTTTGCGAAAATATTCCGTGGCGGCGTTGTTGGTCCCAACAAGAATTGATTTCGCGTCGGCGATGGACATTTGCTGAACGGCATCGGCAAAAACGGAACCCGCGACCGGCACCGCTTGTTCGGCGGCGCGGTTCATCGTGTTCACGAAATCGTCGGCATATTTGTCCTGCTTCATCGCGCGCAAACCTTTTTCAACACTCCGCATTTTCTCTGGCATCGGAATTCTCACACTGGCGTTCGTGAGAAAGCCATTGGTCTGACCGAGTTGCGCGATGGCCTTTTGCACGCCTTTGCTCAACGCCTGTTTCAATCCGAGAACCATTTGCTCTTGCGAAAGCGCCGTAGTTTGGTTCGTCGTCTTCTTGCCCAACCCGATTTGATCGAGCAAATCGGCGCGAACGAACTTTGGCGTAAGTAAGATCGCCGCAGCGAAACTGAAAATGATGAGAGAGCGCATGTTTTTTCCTTGGTGCACAATGGAACAACCATTGTGAAAGGAATAAAACACCGCGCGCCCACTGCCGCAATGCGAATTGCGAACTCATCTCAAGGTTGACGCATGGAATTTCCATTCGAGACTTCGTTTTCATTAACACCGTGGCTTTAGCCCGGTGCAAAAATCCGAGAAATAGATTCAGCCGTTTCAACGGCTTCGACGCGCGTTTTGGGAAGCCGTTGAAACGGCTGAACCTCTCGTTGCAGCACTGGCCACCGGGCTAAAGCCACGGTGTTAATGAAAAATGATTTTAGCTGCGCCTACGCTATGCAAAAGTGACAAGGTGCCTTTGGCATCGCCCCGCCAGAACAGGCCGGAGACCACCGTGTTTGTATCAAGAACGGCTTTTATTTTTTGCACGATCTTTTTTAATGATTTCGTCGAGCATCTTCGCCTCTTTTTTGCCAAACCGCTTGCCCGTGTTCACCAGTTTCATCACGCGCCGAAACTCCGCCTCGGTTGGCTCAGGAATGGGCGTGATATACAACCCGCCGCCAATTTGCGTCACGCGCAACTGCGTTTCCGGCTTCAATCCCGCCGCTTCCACGAAAGATTTCGGGATGGTGCATTGGTTCTTACTCGTCAAAGCAATCGTCGTTGTCATGCCGGTAAGATTCCATTACCAGTTCCATTTTGTCAAAAAACTTTCTGACGGAATGGGTTTGAACTCCATTTGAAACTAAAACCATTCTGGACAAAAATTTATGTCAGAAATAGCGTCCGCGCATGAAACGTGTTCCTTCTTGGTTGAGATGGTGCATCCTAATGATCGCTTCGGGCGTCTTGGCATACTCGCAAGAATGGTCAAAGCCTTCTCTAATCCCACTAGCTATATTTGGCACAATCGGCTTTGCACGAATATTTTTTGCAACTGTAATGCGTGTGATGTCACGAAATCTTGCTCGCATGTCTCCTGAAACGCGCGAGAAGGTTCTTGCCGGAATGTCAGAAGAAAAGAAACGCAAGCTACTGGCGGAATATGGAATCCATGAAGAAGCACCTCCCGAGAAAATTCGCGAAGCGGTGGAAACATTGGAGCGTTTTGCTGGCAGCGTAATTGGCCATTTTGGAGAGAAAAATTTTGATGGTGACACACAGCCCAAACAAATTCTTTCCGTTTACTGTTTTGGAGGAGTGACTGCTTTTGCAACACAGCAAGGTTTGAGTCCAGCTCAGGCTCATGCCGTCTGTTTAACTCTATTTGCGGATTATTTCGGCTATGCTCCGCCTGACGCAGCAGCAAAAGCTCAAGCTGTAATTACGGCTGCTCCAGATCGCACTTCACACCTGTACTCAATTATTCACCGAGGCGCGGATGCTTACATACATTGGCAAAAGCATGGGGATAGTATAGCTGCAAAAGATTTTGAAGAGATTATGACTCAGGTGAAGAAGCTGGATGAAAAACCCCGTTAATTTAATTCCGTTTCACCCATACGGATTCATCGGACGCAAATTCCATTCTTCGACGAGTTCTTTGGGAATTTCGCCAAGGAAACGCGACGGTTGCTGCATCATGTCGCCGCTGCCGTTCGGCGTCGTGCTTCCAATCGTTGCTTGAACGCCCAATTTCCAATGCTATCGTTCGGACATGAAACTCGCTGATCTTCCGCAAGTTCAGTCTTTGTCCACCCGCGAGAAACTCCAATTGGTCGATGACCTTTGGCAAGATGTCGCTCGTGATTTGGATTCTTTGGAAATTGCCGAAGAAGAAAAGAAACAATTGGATGAAAGATGGGACGCCTTTCTGCGCAACCCTTCCAGCGCGCTGACGTTGGAGCAATTCAAAGAGAAGATGAGCGCGCGCCGGGCATGAGACATTCCCGGATTTTGCCGGAGGTGTTGGCGGACGTCGCCGAGGCAGCAGACTGGTATGATGAAAATGGACATAC
>JBKJOA010000401.1:0-2951 GCA_046593365.1 Limisphaerales bacterium | reverse complement strand
AATAATACCAGAGGTCAAGGCTCAGGTTTTGTCGTCACGGAAGACGGTTATATTTTGACCAATAATCACGTCGTTGAGGATGCGGAAAAAATCACCGTGCGCTTCAAGGACAGTCGAACATTTACAGCTGAAGTCAAAGGGCGCGATCCACATTCCGACCTGGCGATCATCAAAATCAACGCCACTGGTTTGGTGCCATTGAAATTGGCTGATTCGTCCGCGACGCGCGTTGGCGAATTTGCCATCGCAGTCGGCGCTCCGTTTAGTTTGGATTACAGCGTCACCATCGGCCATGTCAGTGCCAAAGGCCGTTCCGTGATTCCCGATCTGATGTTGGACCAGGATTTTATTCAAACCGATGCCAGCATCAACCCCGGCAACAGTGGCGGCCCGCTGGTGAATCTTTACGGCGAAGTCATCGGAATAAATTCAATGATCGCTGGGATGAATACGGGGATTGGTTTTGCGATTCCCAGTAATCTTGCGAAGCAAGTGATGCCGCATTTGATCAAAGAAGGAAAGTTCACACGCTCGCGAATTGGCGTTGAGATCCTTGGATTGCGAGAATATCAGGATTACAAACCAACCGTTCCTGGCATTGAAGACGGAGTGGTGGTTCGTGGAATTTCTCCGGACGGCCCGGCCGCGAAGTCAGAATTGAAAGCGGGTGACATTATCCTCGGGGTTGATGGTAAACCGGTAAAGACATCTCGAGAACTGAAGGATGAAATCGCTTACAAGAAAGTTGGCCAAACCGTAACCCTTGATGTCGCCCGGCTGGATGCAGCAAAAAAAACAAAGAACCTGAAGATCAAAGTCAAAACCGATTCGTTTCCGGGTGAAGACAACAATGCTGTCGGCCAAACCGACAAGACAAACAGTGCTGAACCGACGAGCTTTGGCCTGACCGTCCGTCCCGTGACGAAACAATTGGCGGATGAATATGGCGTCGATATGACTTCGGGCGTGCTCGTGACCGCCGTGGAACAAGGCAGTGCGGCAGCGGAAAAGGAGATCAAGGCCGGCGACGTCATCACCGAAATGAACCGAACTCCGGTTTCAAATTTAAAACAATTTCGTGACGTGCTCAAAGGGGCGGATGCAAAAAACGGGGTGATCGTCAATTACCTGAGCAAAGGCACGAGCCGGATCACCGTTTTGAAGGAGGATTAACAGGAATTTTCTGCTGGTTTAAACCGAATTCCGAAGTTGAGAGCATGTGGGACGATGAAATCCGGGGAGCGCACGCCGCTGGCGTGCGATTTTCGGTGGCCCACCGAAAATTTCATTTCACAAACTTTTTGCCACCCGCGATCCCGGACGGAAGTGTGGAACGAAGCTTGGGCGAGCCGCCCAAGCCAGCACGCGGGCCGCGTGCGCTACCCAACTTCGGAGTTCGAGTTTAAATCAGGTTGCCGTCACTTGATTCCCGGAAAATGGTTGAAGGGTTGCGGTTCCCCATTCACCGCCGGGCAGTCATAAATTAAAGCGCCGTTTATGTCGCCCCTGACGGGGCTGATTTGTTTCCATCAAGCCGAACGAGTTGGCGGTAGAATTGGAAACACGATCAAGACCCCCGAAGAACATTTCTTTCTTCACGGAATTATTTTACCGCAGAGACGCGGAGGCACAGAAGGATTTTTGATTATATCCCGCTTGACCAAAATTCCTGGCGCGTTCATTGTCCGACCCGTTCATGAGAGCTGCTGCGATAATTCAAACTACGATGCGATACAACGGAAACGTTGTCGTCGCGTTCCGCAGCCGTCGCGGTTTCTGGTGCCTTATCAAGAAAACCACAGGCCAGCAGGAGGAAATCATCTAGCTCAAAAAACCAAAAAATTTCCAAACCCTGCTCGCTGAAAAGTGAGCAGGGTTTTTTATTTTCCATGAAAAATTGCTTTGAAATAAACATCCAGTCTTTGCAAGCCGGAGGCCTCCTCTCCCCGTCCCTCTCCTCCGCTCAGTGCGGAGGAGCGGGTGGCCGCAGGCCGGGAGAGGAGGTTTGATAACCATGAAAACTGAAAACCCAACATTACTGTCGAGTCTCCGGGCGTTGCCGCGTCCAGTGTGGATTCTTTTCTTCGGCTCGTTCCTCAACAAATTCGGCGCGTTCGTCGTGCCGTTCCTCGCCATTTACCTGACCAAGCAAGGTTACACGCTCGCCGATGCGGGGTTCGCCATCAGCGCCTACGGCATCGGGAATCTGGTCGCGTCGTTGCTCGGCGGTTATCTGGCGGACACGTTGGGTCGGCGCAAAACAATTGTGCTGTCGATGCTCTCGGGCGCAGCGTCGATGTTGCTGTTGTCGCAAGCGCGCGGTCTGCCTGCGATTATTATTCTAGCCGCGCTGACGGGATTGACTTGCGAACTGTATCGCCCGGCGGCGAGCGCATTGCTGGCCGATCTTGTAAGTGCTGCCGAGTGCAACTCGGCAGCACTATATTACGAGCCAACGGGTCACGGCGTTCTTCGCGTATCGCATGGCGTTCAATGCGGGCTGGGCGTTCGGTCCGGCGACGGCGGGTTTTCTGGCGGAACACGGATTCTTCTGGCTGTTCCTCGGCGACGCGATCACGTCAGTGTTGTTCGGCGTGGTGGCGTGGTTCGCCTTGCCGCGCGCCGTGCGTATCAAAGAACAGAAAGCGAGTTGGGGCGAAGCGTTGCAAACGTTGCGGCGCGACAAAAGATTTTTGCAAGCCGCGTGCGCATCGCTGCCGATGGCGCTGGTGTTGTTCCAAATGAGTTCAACGTTCGGATTGCACGTGACGCATGAAGGATTTTCAGCGGCAACTTACGGCGCATTGATTTCATTCAACGGCGCGCTGGTGGTTTTTTTCGAATTGCCGTTGACAACCATTACACGACGTTTCCCAGCGCAGCGCGTCATTGCGCTCGGTTTCTTTCTGCTGGGTTTAGGTTTCGCGCTGAACAGGTTTGCGCACACGATT
>JBKJOA010000317.1:0-4770 GCA_046593365.1 Limisphaerales bacterium | reverse complement strand
CGGTGATGCCTCCCATCCGCACGTCCATGATGACCAGGTCCGGCTGGAGGCGCGGGAGGATTTTCAACCCTTCTTCACCACCGCTGGCAGTGGCGAAGAAGGGTTGAAAATCCTCCCGCGCCTGCAGCCGGACCTTGTCATCATGGACGTGCGGATGGGAGGCATCACCGGGCTGGAAACCCTACGGCGCATGCGCGAAATCGATTCCAAACAGCTTGTCCTTATGATGACCGCCTTCGGCACCACCCAAACCGCCATCGAAGCCATGAAACTGGGCGCTTACGATTATTTGCTCAAACCGTTTGATGTCCCCCGGCTCAAGCAAATCGTGCTGGGCGCCCTCCAGGCCGCTCGCGCCATGAAACAAGTCGTCTCCTATCCGCCGCTCTTTGATACCGAAGACCACGAACTTGGCATCATCGGGCGGAGCGAGGCGATGCAAAAAGTTTATAAACTCATCGGGCAATTGGCGACGAGCGACGCGACCGCGCTGATCACCGGCGAAAGCGGCACTGGCAAAGAACTGGTCGCCCGCGCCATCTATCAACACAGCAAACGAAGCGGGCAACCCTATCTGGCCATCAACTGCGCAGCCATCCCGGAGAATCTGCTCGAAAGCGAACTCTTCGGGCACGAGCGGGGAGCCTTCACTGGAGCGGCGACCCAACGCATCGGCAAATTTGAGCAATGCCATGGGGGGACCCTGTTTCTGGACGAGATCGGCGACATGACACACGCCACCCAAACGCGGATGCTGCGGGTGTTGCAATCCGGCCGGTTTGAGCGGGTAGGGGGCAATCAACCGATCCAGGTGGATGTGAGAGTGATCGCGGCGACGAACAAAGGGCTGGAAGCGGCGGTGGCGGCCCGTGAATTTCGCGAGGATTTATATTATCGCTTGAACGTCGTGCGGGTGGAACTGCCCCCCTTGCGCGAACGGCGCGAAGATATTGCCCGGCTCGCCCAATATTTTCTGGAGAGGATTGGTGGCAAAAGTGGCCGTGCGCCAGGTGGCCGTGCGCAAAATGGCCGAGCGCCAGCCCTGGCCGCGCAGAGCTTGAAAGCGCTGGAGCAATACCACTGGCCGGGCAACGTGCGCGAGCTGGAGAACGCGATGCAACGGGCCACCGTCGTGGCCAAAGGTAACGTCATCCTGCCAGGAGACTTGCCCTTGGAAATAGTGGGACAGCGCGATGAATTGAGCCGGGTCGGCGCGCAAAATTTAACCGCAACGGCAACCGAGAATAGCAGCGACCTCAACGCGCTCGGGCAAAAGCTTTTCCAATGGGCGCGACGGCAACCCGATTTAAAAGTACTGCCCGCCATTGAACGTGAGTTAATCATCCAGGCCTTGATCGAGACGAAAGGGAACCAGATACAAGCCGCAAAACTTTTGGGTATCACGCGGGCGACCCTGCGCAAACGTGTGGAGAAGTTCAAGATCAAGCGCGTGGTTGCCATAAAATAGCCGGAGACGTTTCCATCTCCGGCTACCGCAACCTACCATTAACCAACCCTAAATCATTTTTGCAAACCGACGATTCCGGTGCGTTCCGCTTCGGTGGCAACGGGAGGGTAATACCCGGTGTCATCCAGATGTGCGCTGTTTTTCGGCTTGGTCCAATCTTTTGGTTTACCGCTGTCCCAGTCTGACCATTCCCGATCCGACTTTTCTTCGAACTTGGTTTTCAAAAAGTCGTGGCTGTCCGGGGCGCGTTGGAAGTCATTTAATTGGATGATGGTCGGCGTGACGAAGATCACCAGATCACGCTTATCACGGGATTTTTCATCCTTGCGGAAGGCGAGTCCGATCCCGGGCAAATCGCCGAAGAAAGGAACCTTCGTGAAAGTTTTCGTGCTATTATCCTGGCGCAAACCGCCCAGGACGAGGGTGAAACCGCTCGGAACCATGGCCTGGGTTTGCAACTTGCGTCGGGCGAAAATTGGGGCGGAACTGATTTTGCCACTCAGGATGGTCGTTTCCGGCTTAATTTCTCGATCAGATATCTCCGGTTTCAAATCGAGGAACACATTGGACCCGCCGTAAACTCGCGGAGTCACCAAAAGCTTGATGCCGACTTCGTTCAAAGTTGTTCCGCCGGGGCCAGTCAGCAGGTAGTTTGGCTTTACTGTATTTGCTTGAACCGAGCCACCCGTGTTAGCGCCTTGTTGTTCTTCAAAGACTGGAATATTACGCACCACGGACAATTCTGTCGGCACATTTTCCAAGGTCACCGCGCGCGGGGTGGCGAGAGATTCCGCATCGGCATCCGAATTGAGGAAGGAAAGCGCAACCTTTACCCCATCGGCATTAAGAAAGAACGTTTCCGGTGAAAGTCCCGCAGCGGTATTTGCCGTGATTCCCGGAGTAGATCCGCCGATGAGAGTATCGACCGCACCTTCGACGCCACCGCCCGGAGTTGTCCTGGTGGAGATTCCAGAAGAGATGCCGTTGCCGAAGGTAATATTTTGTTTAGATAACGTTTCCGTCCAATCAATGCCCTTGCTGGTGCGAGGGTTCTTGTTGATTTCCAGGAAGCGCGCTTCGATTAATATCTGTTTCGTTTGAGTGTCGAGTTTCAGGATCAGTGCTTCAACAGATTCTAATTCGCGATCAGTTGCCGAAATCACCAATTGGCTCGTTCGGGTATCGGCGATGACTCGTCCGCGCACTGAGATTGTATTCGTCAAAATCGAAACCAAGTTCGAAGGGCTGCTGTATTGCAGTTGGAAAACTTTCGTCGAAAGCGGCTCCAAGGCGGCGGTATCTTTGACTGTGATACGGGCGATTTTCGTTTTCGGGTCCTTTATGAGTTGAAGGTTGTTGTTATCCAGAACGGCGATGAGCGCTTCCATGGCGGTGACGTTTTCCCAACGGAATGTAACGGTCGGTTGCACAGGGACTTTGCCGCTCGCGTCAGGTATTGGATTCAACACTTTGGGATCAAATTGAAAGTTGATCCCCGCTTGGCGTGCCAACGTCTTGATCGCGTCGGGCAGCAGCGCGTCATCTATGTTGATCAGAGGGACGATTTCGTCACCTTGTCGGGTGAGAACCGCCGCCGTTCCGACGGTGTTGGTATTGATCGCCGCCGCCGTAGTGTCAGCGATGGGCGCGTTGGTCTGGGCGTAGCCCAGCGTGGCGCTGGCTGCGATCAGAATTGTGAGGAGCACGCTCTTTTTCATTTTCATATTTATTTGAGTTGTTTTTGGGGTCTAATCCGTTTTTTTACAGGCCTTCGCGCAATCGTAATTCTTTCTTTTCTGGTTGTCCTTCGATGGAGATGATCACGGAATTTTCTAAAACTTCCCAGCAATGGACATTCACCACGCCGGTTGCGATCTTCACCACAGCGGTCTCGCCTGCGGCCAGCGGTTGGTTATTGATCAAAGCGAAACGTCGGTTGGCCGCTCCGGAAATGCCTTTGAGAGTAAGTTGAACCAATGGGGCGATGACCGGGCTTGGCGAGGGGGAACTTTTCCCACGCCGCGCCGATTTTGGAAATAACGGATCTTTGCCGTTCTTTGCATCGTCTTCAAAAACTGATTTTTTGACGATGATTTCGACGGGAGCACTTTTCGTTTCTACCGCCGCAGCCTGCGCGGACAACCCAAGTGCTGCTAGCAACACCGATTGAGCGCCTAATATATGTCCAAGTTGCTTTTTCCAGTTTTTCATCGCGTTGTTAAATCTTTTTCGGATGGTTTGATCAGCGCCACCACTTCAAATCTAAAGTTGAGTTTCTCCGCGTCAGGTGCGGTAGCGGCTTTCGCGGCGGGCGTTAATTCCAGGTTTTGCACGCGGATATACGGAAAGGTGTTTTCGAAATCCGCCAGGAAGCGGCCGATGTCGTGGAAATAACCGGTTCCTTTGATCGGAAACGTCGCTGCTTTGTAAGGAAATTTTGGCAACATGCCGACTTCCCCCAAGGACTCGCGTTGAAAATCGGCAACCGTAACCCGGCGCGCGGTGTTGAAGTCATTCATTGTATTGATCAGCCATAAATAAATGTCGCCGGAGGCCATTGCGTCTTCAATTTTCGCCAGATCTTTTTCGTGGGCCAGTAACTCGGCCTGGATTTGGTCGGCCTTCTTCAACATCGCTTCCGCCTTGGAAATTTTATCGCGGACATCACCGGTTTGCTTTTCAGCCCTCGCCAGACTGGCGAATTGCATCTGAATGACGGAGAACCAGATGCCGGCGATGACCGCCACAGTGCCCATGAGCACCAGGACGATTTGATTTTTCTTTGCTTTAGGGATTTTACTCATTGCGGGAGATCTCCGGATATTGCATTTCCAGGGTAAACAGAACAAAGGAGCGGGAGGCGTCGTCCGGGTCGGCCACCGGCTTGGATAAAGCAGTCAGGCGGAGAGCATCGGTCTTGAGCAGGTTGAAATAGGGGAATCTGGCCAGCGCGTCTTTGTATTTGTTGTAATTGAGATCGGTCGGGTTCCAATCTTTGGCTTCGAGCGTGAGGGAGATTTTTTCAACGGCAGCAGCCGGTTTAGCGGGAGTCGTTTTGCCAGCGGAGACTTTGGCGGGGACACCTTCTACCAAAACGTAAGATTGCTCGGTTTTGAAACGGACGGCCTGGACGTGTTCCACAACGGTTTGCTGGAGTGCGTTCAACGTGGAGCCGTAAAAGAAACGGTTGGTGGAGAGGCGGTTGAGGGCGGCAATTTTACCCTCAATCACGGCGGCTTGCTTGAGGTTTTTGGCCACCTGACTGTGTTTCTTCTCCACTGAACTCCAAAATTGTTCTTGCC
>JBKJOA010000261.1:0-7382 GCA_046593365.1 Limisphaerales bacterium | reverse complement strand
CCGTTGGTCGAAATCGTCGTGCTTTGGCTGAATTTGCTTCCGTCTGCCAGCGCTCCACGAATTCTTGCCGCGCCAGACTTGCTGATTACAAGGGAGGCGTAACTGTGACCGGGGTTTATAATTATCTCGTTTGTCGAAACGATTGTGTTTGTCAAAAACGTGGTGTTTGTAACGACCAACTGATTTGTGGTTCCAGGATTATTCGTCACAACGACAATGTTAGTGGTGACTACATCATTGGTTTGAGGTCCGTCAGTGACATTACGCGGGAGAATAAAAGTGTAAATGCCTTGAATGGGTGATGGATTTCGTGAACTGAAAACCACCCGATCGCCTTCAAGCGTTGAGGCGCATCCGTCGGAAGTAGTGACTGTTCCGGCGATTGTTGGAGCAACGCCCGTGATATCCAGTTGGATGTCAACTGTGTTGGTCGCACCGCGCGAACGGAGCGTAGCGGTTCCCACACCGTTGGTTGTGAGTTGTCCACGTCCGACAATTGTCTTGCCCGCTTTCTTAAGGCTCACGGTAAATCTTCCGTTTTTGCTGACTTTAATGGTGAAATATCCCGAGCAGTTTGTGCTCACTTCTGTATTGAAAAACAGCCCGTTGTAAGTTCCGACAACCGGCAAAAACACGCTTGGCACCACTCCGGGAAGGTCGGAGAAGGTAGCGGTAATCGTTCTGTCAGCATTCATTATGACAGTATTAGTCAGGTCGGTGCTTCCCTCAGCCGTGCCTGTCCATCCAAGGAACGATCTTGACCGAGCTGGCTTTGCCACGACCGTCACAACTTCATCCGCCTGATAAAGTGTCTTGTTGGGGATTCTTGTCACTGTCCCAGCCGAGCCAGAAGGACTTCTTAGAACGCTTAATCTGAAAGTATTAGAACTCGGTGTACTGTTGGTAGTGAAACTTGCGGTGATGTCTTTGTTGGAAGTCATTGTCACCGTGTTTGTGCGATTCGTATCACTTTGGTCGGTTCCCGTCCAACCCAAGAAAGCGTTAGTGCCACTTGGGGTCGCAACCACCGTAACAATCGCATTTGAACTATAACCACCGGCGGGTTGAGCCGGAGTTCGGGCGACCGTTCCGTTTCCTGTCGTGGTCACGTTGAGAACGACCCCGGTAATGGCTGTCCCGCTGGAGAAATTCAGGTTGATGTTACCCGTTTCACCGTTATACCCATCCACCGCGATATGATATGTGGTGCCTGCGGTAGCGCTAAATGTAACTGCGCTTCGGCCACCCGTAAAATTCGTCGAATCTTCATTTCTCGTGACCAGATTTACACCAGCAAGGGTTGCTCCCGTATAAACAGCCAATTGGGTATCCAATCCGTCATTAGGGGGAACATTTTCGCTTCCGCCTGTATCAATGATTACGGTCGAGCTTGCGGACGGAGTCCACACCCACCACACGGATTTTTGTCCTGCCGCTTCAGACGGAGAGTGGTTCGGCTCGCCCGACTCAAAGGTAGCCTCAATGTTGTTACCAGATACCGTTGCTGGTGGAGAGGCGGAAATTACGGTTGCGTTCGCAAAGTTATCGTTCGCTGGAGGAGCGGCAAAAGCCGTCGATCCTAGAACCAACAACGCAAAGCAGATAATAGCTGAAGCGCAGCGCATCAGTGAAATTCGCTTGCTGGGTTTTGTTTCACGTAGGATTATTATTTTTTTCATGCCATCTTTCTTTTTCTTGTTGCTGTTGAATTTACCGCCCCGGAAAACATGGAAAATTTCCACCTGTCCACCGCCGGGCCTCGGAAAACAGTTCTTGTTCGGCATGTGATATAATTCTGCCCAAATTTCCTTACAATCAGGGTTCTACAGGTTTGTGCTATCCACCCCAATCCCGATGGGGAGTCGGGGAAACACCTAATGCTGGATGCAAACTAACTCGCCCAAAAAATAGACCAGACTAAGGAGCAGATACGAAAGTGGTGCGAAAAAGCCCCGCAGCGGCTTAGCTCAAGAAAACGGGGCTACAGAGAAGAATCAAAATGAAATGAATTTCATAATTTCAATTTCATTCGAGTAATGTAGAAGAATCCTGTTTTCAGAAAAGTCGATATTTTTGGGTGCCCCTTTTTTATTGAAAGACCACATTTTTTTCCCGTTGGAAGGATTAACTCGATACATTTGCAGATTTCCCCCGCTGGACGACTTGCCAAAAGCATCTTCCGTGGCGGTAATCATCGCAAACCCCTTTCTGGACGAATCGGTGACATAAAGGTATTTGCCAGAAAGGAAAACCTCGTCACAGGTTTGCTCGCTCTTCCATAAAATCTTCCCTGAAGCAGGATCAACTTTCATGACCAGGGGCTTGATTGCATCCGTCATTTTAATTTGCTCGGAATACTGAATATCTTCCGGGGCTGCGGTCGTAGTGCTGATATACATAAGGCCTTTGTTGTCCAATTGGATTCCGCTGATTCCGACGCTTGGCAAACGCCAGCGCACCTTGCCGGTCGGCAGCTCGAAAGCGGTCAAAACACCTTTGTCATAAAAGAACAAAGTGCCGTCGGCTTCCAGAGAAGGCGCATCTGTCTTGTGATAACCCGTAGTAAACCGGTCCGCGATGGGAAAGGTAAGTTGAGCTTCCGCAATTTTTTTATTTTGCTTGTCGAAAATGAAAAGCGTTTTGCCACCCGTCAAGACATCGACGGTTTTCATCGGGAAAAATACCGGCAGACCGTTGACTTCGCCCTTCCAATCCGTTGCGCTCGTTTCCATTTCCCGATGCAGTGTCACACCGTATCGGCTTTCATCCACCTGCCGAAAGCCGCCTGTCTCGTTTCGCTTTAGTTCGTTGAATATTTCCTCAGCCACCGCCCGCGTGCTCGTGGATGCGCTTGTCCCGGAATTCAGGTTCGACGGCCCGGGTTTTTTCATGGTTTGAACTGTTGTAATTTTTGCTTCGACCAGTTTGACCCGCATCTCCACCAGGTTTTGACCCGCTGGAAAAAATTCACTGCTTGATTTGTATATGGATGGCTGGCCGGCCTTGGCTGCATCCAATTCGTATTTCATGAGCAGAGCCGCAGTCGGAAGAACCGTTGACGGCAAATCCTTGGAAAGTGCTACTTTCTCTCGGGCTGCCACAGCGACTTCTGATGTTTTGGCTTCACCGGAAGTCAGGCTGATCTGAGTCACAATCTTTTTCGTCGGTTCTTTTTCCGAAACAACCAGGAGCATTGATTCTCCCGGTGTGAAACTGACCCGCCGCCCCTTGAACGGAACGTTATGTTTCACACTGCCGCTGGTTAGATCCACGCACATCACTCGGTGCGAAAGGCAAATCCACACGTCGTTTCCTGTGAAATGCGGGGCCGGACCTGTTGAATAATCTTCGTAGGCATAAGCACTGTCATCGTCTTCGTCCACCGCAGTTTTTTTGGCGGCGCTTTTGCTCACACTCGATCCGGCTGCCACCGGGCTGGGATCGTCCAGCGCAGTGGACCACGTCTCCTTTTTCGATTTGATGTTGTGTAACGCGATCTTGTTTTTATTCAGCAGCAGAATCTGGTTTGGTCCAAGAAACTGAGCATAAGTGCCGCCTTTATCGGGCGGGACTTTCAAAGTGTAATACGAACGTGGCTTCGACCCGCTCATGGTGTACCAAAACAACGCCCCAAAGAGCGCCACCACGACCAGTCCCACGGCTACACTGATACCCACTGATTTGCGGACATCTCCTCGCTCAACGACGCTTCTCTGAAATTTATAAACCGGCACCCGAATTTTTTCCTGCTCCGCGCGATATCGACAACCCACCGAGCACAAATAGCCAAACGTCTGCATGCATTCGGGACAAATTGGTTTCTGGCAAACCACGCAATGTTCAGTCGCAGCGTTGCGCGTATGACGATGGCACATTTCCGCTTCCGCCAGGGCAACCTCGCCGCTTTCACCGGACATAGGCGGTGATGCTAACCGTGTGTGATCGTCGGCGACCTGCAGGCGAATCCTTGGTTTGGTGACGACAACTCTCACCGGCGAAGGCGCTTCTCCCAAACTTTGGTGAATGAATTGATTGGCGTAATCCGTGCCGTCTGCCCCGCATGTCGGGCAAAATATGTTCGTCGGCATTTTGCCGTTCACTGGTTCGACTTCAAATGAATAGCGCGTTTCACAGGAACACTGGACTTTGATGTTCATAAAATTACGGCTTGGGATTTAGCAGAACGATATTTGTTGGGAAAAGAAAATCACGGGACGCACGCGGTTTGCTCGCCTTGATCTCACCGTCACAATACAAAAGATTTCCGCCCGTTTTGGCGTGGTTTGCTCCGGGAGATTTGCCGTTTTCAGAAAAAATGAGCTGCCGTTTTATTTTCGGAAACGTGTTCACTTGCCGATCGGACAACAAGAGCGATCCCGCGCCGTCGCTCTTGGCGTGGTTCATGTAGTAGGCGTAGCTGATGCGTCGATTCATAAACGATTCGCCTTCGGGCAATTTGTTATCCGAGCTGCTGGGGCAAATGAACATCTCCGTCACGGTCGTGCTGCGCGGAACCAGCAAACTGAGGGGTGCTTCCGACCCTTCCGCTCCTTTGATTGCAGGAAAAGCGTCCTTGTTGTCTGCCGCGTAAATGCTTAACGCCAGATAAATATTTTGTAAATTTTTTTGGCAATGATTTAACTGCCGCTGGTCGTCCGACCAGGTTCCGCGCCCGACCACCATCAATGAAAGAATTAGCACCAAAATGATCGAGACAAATAGTTCAACCAGTGAAAACGCTGCCTCTGTGGATTTCAAATGCAGGAGCGTCTTTGTCTTTGCAAGCGGTGTCACACGGATTCTTTAAACCAAACAGCAAAATGAAACAAGGACGTAGCTCACGACGAAAACAAGAAAGAAATGCCATTTCCTGCACAGATTGTCACAGCGGAGAAGCGCAAGAGCTCTGAGCGTCGAGCATCTCTGCATAAAGTTGATGATTAGTGCTGACAACAGGCTTTAAAACTTCTACTCACTTGCCCACAGTCCTAAACACCAAAACCTGTGAGCGAAACTATTCGTTACCTTCAATCCGAGTCCGCTGAACAAGGCGTCGAGATCGGAGTCCTCGTAAAATATCTGCTTATTGATGCAATTCGTGCAGGAGCAAGCGACATTCACATTGAGCCTTGGGAAAGCACTTTGGTCGTGCGCATGCGTTTGAATGGTGTCCTGACTGAATTGGTGCATTTGCCGCTGGATCTAATGGATAAAATCTCCGGTCGATTCAAAGTCCTGGCCAATCTCATCACATATCAAACCGGTTTGCCGCAGGAAGGCCACGCCCCCGCTGATCCTGAACTGGGTGGAGTCGAGCAACGTATTTCCATTTTTCCAACCACGCGCGGCGAAAAAATCGTCGTGCGTATTTTTGATCCAAGCAATCGCAGTTTTGATATGGCGGCGCTGGGATTCGATGACGACACATTGGCGGGATTCATCAAGTTGCTGTCCAGGCCGAGCGGATTGATTTTGCTGACTGGCCCGACCGGTTCGGGAAAAACGACGGCGATTTATTCCGCGCTTTATCATCTCGTGCAACGATCCGGCCCAGCCATCAGCATTGCGACGGTGGAAGATCCGGTGGAATTCAGTTTACCGATGATCGCGCAGGCGCAGGTAAATCTCGCGCAGGACTTCACTTATCCAAAAGCGTTGCGGTCCTTGATGCGGCAAGATCCGCAGGTCATTATGATCGGCGAAATTCGCGATCCAGAAACGGCAGCCATTGCCGTGCAAGCCGGGTTGACGGGACATTTGGTCATCAGCACGATTCACAGCGGCAGCACGGCGGGAGTGTTCGCGCGCATGATCAACATGGAGATCGAACCATTTCTTTTGTCATCGAGTATCACCGGTGTGTTGGGCGTTCGGTTGATTCGGAGGAATTGCACCTATTGTTCTCAGCCGTACGAACCAGAGGAAAGCTTGCTGAAATTAATTCCGCAAGAAGCAATCGAAACCGCGCAATTCCGCAAAGGCGCGGGCTGCGAACAATGTTTGAACACCGGGTTTTCGGGCCGCAATTCGGTGGCGGAAATATTAACCGTCGATCAAATTTTTCGCGACGCGGTTCTGCAAAAGCTGCCGACAAAAGCCTTGCAGCAAATCGCGGTGCAACAAGGCATGCAAACGATGTGGCAAAACGGATTGCACCGGGTGTTGACCGGGCAAACGCCGCTCGATGAAATCCTGCGCGTCATCTCCGTGGATGAATTGTGACTGCCTCGCAGCGCAGGTTTCTAAGCCTGTTGCATCGCCGGCTTCCAATTCGGCGGGCGGGGCGAGTCCGGCATCAGCGGATTTAGAAATCCGCGATACCGCAGACTGGAAGTCTGCGGCACAATTGGATTTGAATATCGCAGAAGTTTTTTGCTTCTCGCAATTTGTTCATGAAAAAAATTCTTAACTTCATCGCGTTTGTCGCTGTTACCCAGTTCACCGTTTCCACTCACGCCGCCAAAGCACCGCGTCCCAATATTGTTTTTGTGCTGGTGGATGATTTGCGTTGGGACGCGCTTGGTTGCACCGGACATCCTTTCGTCAAAACGCCAAACATCGACCGCATTGCGAAGGAAGGCGCATTGTTCAAAAACTTCTTTGTCACGCTGCCGCTGTGCTCGCCCAGTCGAGCCAGTTTTCTTACCGGTCAATACGCCCATCGCAATGGCATCATCGACAACAGCAACCACAACGAACTCAGCCACAAACTCGTGACGTTTCCGAAGTTGCTGCACGACGTTGGTTACGAAACGGCTTACGTTGGCAAGTTGCACATGGGCAACGATGATTCTCCGCGACCGGGTTTCGATCGATGGGTCAGCTTCAAAGGGCAGGGCAACTACACTGATCCGATGATTAACGTGGATGGAACTGCTTCAAGAATCACCGGCTACATGACCGACATTCTCAACAGCCACGCCGTGGATTTTGTGAAGAAAAAGCACACCAAACCATTTGTGCTCTGTCTTGCTCACAAAGCCGTGCATGGCCCTTTTACGCCTGCGGAACGTCATAAGGATTTGTATGCCGACGTGAAAATTTCTCCACCGCCGAGCATCGATGATTCGCTCGAAGGCAAACCGGCTTTGACACGCGAGGCGGGAGCAGCGCCGGGAAAAAAACAGAAAAACGCGAACGCAAATGTTGAAGCTGAAAAGAAATTTCCGCCGAGCGCGATGCTGCAACAACTCCGTGCGCTTGCAGTCATTGACGAAGGTGTTGGGCAGATTTTCGCGGCACTCGAAAAAACCAAGCAACTCGACAACACGATTTTTATCTTCAGCAGCGACAACGGATTTTTCTGGGGCGAACACGGTTTGGGCGACAAGCGTTGGGCCTACGAAGAATCGATTCGCGATCCGCTGCTCGTGCGTTATCCG
>JBKJOA010000046.1:0-10167 GCA_046593365.1 Limisphaerales bacterium | reverse complement strand
ATCCACGCGGTTGGTGATCCGCCCGGACGCAGTGAAACGCGACGTTTCATCAATGAGCGATGGCAACGGCCAGGCAAAAGTTCCACGTTCGCCGCCGCCGGTTTTGTTGCCGTTGTGATCGTAGGCGTAGGTCAGGGCGAGGTTGAGAGAGTTGGAGTTGAGAGTTGAGGGGGCATAGCTCAAGGCGGTGATGCGTCCGGCGGTGTCGAAGGTGTTGGTTTGCACGACGCCGTTGGGATAGGTGCGGGTGATGAGGCGTCCGGCTTTGTCGTAGGTGTAATTCATTTGCCGTCCGGCCCAATCCACCTGGTTCGTAAGGCGGCCCAATGGGTCGTAGCTTTGCGCCAGCACTTTATTGTCCGGGTAAGTCAGGGTCGTGACACGACTCAAGGAGTCGTAACCGTAACGAACGGTTTTCAAGAAAGCGTCGGTCTGCTCGGTCAGGCGATCCAGTCCGTCGTAGGCAAGCTGGGTCGTGGTGTTTTGAAGACCTACACGGCGGGTGAGTACCCGGACGTTGTTGTTGTCGTCGTAGGTCATCGAGTTTTTGCGGCCCGTGCTGAACTGGACGGAGAGCAAACGGCCACCAGCATCGTAATCGGGCGTGCGCGAGATGCCGTTAGGATCGGTTTGTTGTTTCAAACGGGCAAGCTCATCGTAAACGTAAATCCACTGCTGGTTGTCCTGATTCTTCTCCGTCAACCGTTCGTTGCGCGGGCCGTAGGTCATCAGGTAATGGCCGTTGAGAGCATCGGTGATGTTCGTGATATTGGCGTTGCCATCGTAATCGTAAAGCCATTGAAAATTCTCGGCGTCCACCCATTTCGTGAGGCGTCCACGTCCATTGTAAGTGTGTATGCTGGGGTAGCCGTTTGGGGTGGTGACCACTTTAATGCGACCAACTTCATCAAAGGATGTTTGTTTGCTGTCGCCTTGCGGACTTGATTCGGCAATGACGCGATTGAGCCGGTCAAAAGTTTTAGTCCAACGCTGCCCGACTTTATCAATCAGAACGGTCTGGTTGCCGTTGGCGTCGTAAAGATTGGTGATCGAACCGCCCAACGGATCAGCGACGCTGACGGGACGGTTTGCCACATCGTAAGCTTGCGTAACGGTGTTGGTCTGCGGGTCGGTGGCGGTCGCCAGTTTTCCACGAGAGGTGTAGGCGTAAGTCCATTTGTTCGTCCCGGTGCGATCCACCATGTTCGTCCGCTGGTTGGCGGCATCGTAGGTGTAAGTAGTCAACTGGCCTTTGCCGTCCGACTCGGCGAGGACATTGCCGTTGGGGTCGTAAGTCTTGGTGAAATGGCGGAAGAGCGGATCAATCGCGAGAATGACGTTACCGTTCAGGTTGTAGGAGTAGGTGGAAACTTCACCCAGCGGATTCGCCTCGCTCATTTTCCAGCCGACATCGTTGGGCGCGTAGGTCCAGGTGTTCGTGGCGGTATCAATACGGGAAATCAGGAAGCCATTCGGGTTGTAACCGAGACGAGTGATTCGACCATTGGCATCGGTGGAAGTGTCAACCAGGCCATTCGTGCGATACGTGTAGGCGACGAGCGTCCCGAGTCCATCGAAATGGCTGAGTAGATTGCCGGTGGCGTTGTCGAGGACGTAGGAGTTTGTCCAGCCGGATGCGTCCACTTCATTCGTGGCCTTGTTGAAGAAGGAATGAAAATTCCAGCGGGTGACTTCGCCAAGCGCATTGGTGCGGGCAGTCACATTGGCGCGACTGTCGTAGCCGAATGTGGTCTGCCAGCCCCACGGTTCGGTAACGGAGACCCGATTGCCGTTTGTGTCGTACAGGTAGCTGGTGATATTTGTGAGTGGGTCTTGTTGTGCGAGCAGATGTCCCTTGCGGTCGTAGGTTTCAATCCACGAATTTGTGCCCGGATCAATGCGGGTGATCTGGCGATTGCCCGGCACGCCGTAACGGGTGGTGGTGGCGCGGTTGAGGGCGTCCAGTTGGTTTGTTTGACGTCCGTATCGGTCAAATTGAACAAAGAGGTTCGTGTTGCCACGCGGATCAATGATGCGGGCGAGCAAACCATTCGTGCCGTATTGAAATTGCCAGGTTGTATTGACGGCGGTGTGAAGGCCAGCACTGTTGGTGATGGATTTCGAGATGAGGCGATTGGTTGCATCATAGGCGAAATTCACGCCCCACGATCCGAAGCTGACGTTGGTCAGTAGGGCGAGTGCGGTGTTGTATTTGAAGGCAAAACTTCCGCCCGCCGTATCAATGACATTGGTGACGTAGCCCTCATCCTCGTTCCAAAGAATTTGAACCCTGTTGCCGTTGAAATCGCGAATTTCGCGCAGGCGTCCAGCCATAAGCGTGCCGTCCGTAGGGTCTTGAAAATGATAAACCAAGCGTTCCGGTGTGGTCCATTCAAAATCGCTGTTAGTGGCAATGAGTTCGCCCCGATATTCTTTATGCCGGGTAAAATATAAAGTGTTGGTGCGATTCCAAGTTTCGATAGAACCATCCCACAAAAGCAACCTGCGTTCGGTAGAAATCTGTTCGGGCACAATCCGAGTATCGAATGTTTGCCGCCATCCCTTGCCCAGCACGCGTTGGTCATACGGGTCTGCCGAACCGTCGGCTGGAGCCGTCGTCGGGACTGCGCTGCTGTATCCCAATTGCAAATCAAAAGCGATTCCTGGCACCGGTCGTGCAAAGGCTGTTTGTGTCCAACTAAACGCGCCCGAAGGCGGCGTGATGGAATCCTGTCCATGATTTTTGCGTGAATCGAAAAGAGATTGCTCACCAGCCTGATCGGTTTCTTCAAAGGCGATGCTACCCGCGCCCTGCTTCACGGCAGGATCAGTACCCGATGGCGGAGAAATTGAAGTAACAAAATTGCGGTAAAGGTCAGCGGTGTTTGTTGAATAGGCGAGCTTGTAGTAACCCTTGAGATTTGGAAAGGTACGCTGGTCCTTGAACATTCGATCCTGAATCTGGCTTGTATTGAGCGCGGATTGATAAATCGCAACTTCCACCATGTCGCCTTGAAAGAGGCGGGAACTTCCAGAGATACCGCCGATGGAGAGCCCGCCCCCCACCGCACTACCGATGTTTGAGGAAGGGAATGATGACAGTTGGCGACCGTCAACATACGCGGTGAAAGTACTTTGCTGACGCACGACTGCGACGTGATACCAGCGGTCAAGATACGGTAGAGCAATGAGCGTGTTGGTAACGGTCCCGGTGGATCCGCGCGCCACGAATTCGATATTGCCGGTGAAAATGTTAAACTGGACTTTGTAGGAGAAGTTCGCATTTTCATTGCCGTCGGTGCGATCCATCAGGATGACCAAGTTTTCTGTGAGATTCGTCGAACTGGGTATGGAGAGTCGGAACCAGCAGGAAACTGTGAGCGTGTTGGCAATTGAGTCAGCAGACAGCGCACCGGTCGGATCGCTGGCGGAAACACTCGCACTGCCGGAAAAAGTTGCCGCGTCAGCCACAGAAGTCAGAAGCAAAAACCCTGAAAACAGCAGACTGATGGTGAAGATTAAGACACGACTCGCCCTGCCTTTGACATCAGCAACTTTCATGAACGTGATTTTATCGCGAGTCATCCCAGTTAAAGTTTGGCGACGGCCATTTGCTTTACATTGTTGCAACGCACCACGCGAAAAATTTCGCCTTCGTGAACGAGAACAACTTCAGCGCGAATACCGTTTCGTTCGAGCCGGAAGGCGATGCAATCTTCGGCCTTCACTCCGGCTTGTTTAGTCCACGCCACTGCTTCACTGGGGAAAAGTAGTTTGAGAGGCCCGTAACTTGCGTGCTTCTTCAACACCTCGAACCCTTCAGGTGAAATCTCGTCCTGCAAACTTTTCCGAATGAACTCAAACTGTTCGGCTGAGGTGCGGTCGCGCACACCAGCGGGCATCACAATACGATCAAGAATCCGAGCATCTCCAGAAGCGAAGTCAGCCGTGAATTGTTGAAACGCCTTTACCGAAGTTCGGCGCGGTTCGTCGCTTTGCCACTTGAACCAGAAGCAAAGACAAACAACACCTACGCAAACTATGCCTACAAATATACGTTTCATCTGAGGAACCCGGCTGAATCCGTCGATACTTGCATTTCAAGGCTACAAGGCAAGCGCTTTTTATCGTGCCTTTTTTTCTCAGGCTCACTCGCCCTGCATGATCCAAGGGATATTGAATTGTGCGTGTTTGATGGATTCACTGGCCGGTTTGCCTGAGGCATCCAGTTTCGTTTCACTCTTTTTTTGGTGAATACTGTAGCTGAGGTGAATGGTGCCGTCCCTGGCCTGAATGACGGAAGGATAGTGATAGGAGCCTGCACCCGCTAAAATGTCTGCCGCAGAGTCTTGCTCCACATGACGCGTCCATTTCCAGGTTTTCCCCTCGTCATCAGAGAGGGAAACAGCTAATCGGTGACGCCCCTTTTCCAGGTCATTGTTGGTCAATAACCAAAGCCCGTTATGTAAGACAATCGCTTCAACCCCTACCCCAGCATCTAGCCGGTCGGAATCCAACACCTTGCTCCAGGTGACGCCGCGATCCGTGGAATGGCTCACCGGAATTCGTTTCGGTGGAGGGCCGTTGTCACGCATGTAGGCGACGAGCGTGCCGTCTTTTTTGCGAACCAAACTGGGTTGAACATTGCCTTGACCAATGAGCGGTTGGCTGGTGAACCACGACTTTCCCCAATCATCTGTGATGGCCATTAGTGAAAAGTCGAATCCATCGGAGTAAAGCGGCACAATCAGACGCTGGCCGTCGATCACTTGAGGATGCACCCGAGTCATCCACCCGAGGCGGCAAAAGAGTTTATCGGCTGCGTGTGACTTGTTCTCCTTGATCCATTTTTCAAACTCGTCTGCCCGCACGGTGGGGCGCTGTTTGGCGCTTAATTCATCGAGTGCAGATTCGACCGCGGTTTGAAAATTGGTTCCTGGCGTGATGTGTAAAACTTCGTTCGCTTCCCACTTCGGTGGCCCCGCCTTTTGATAGTCGGAGGAAATGCGATATTTCATCAGCGCCGATTCCCAATGATTGTTCAAAATGGTTGGCCACATTAACCAGAGACGTTGGCGCGGGTCGATGAACATGGCCGGGTTGGTGTCGGGATATCCGGGAGTGTCGGCCATGAGAAAAGGGGCGCTCCACGACTTGTTCTTTTTCTTGCGCGCACCCAGTATCACCACATCGTCCGCCGTGCGCTCTCCCGACCCCTTATACCAACAAACCAAAAGGTCGCCATTGGGACATTCGACGATGCATGACCCATGATTGTGCCAATGTTCCAATGGAAAAATCAGTTCGGATTTGAGAAAGGGACGTTCTGATTTTTTTTGATCTTCTCCCTGGCAGAGCGAAGCCAGCGTAATCAGTAGTAGAAAACACAATTTCATAATTGATGCGACGAGGTTAAGTCATTCGAAGAGGAAAGCAAACGCGCCGTAGAATGCTGGCGTCATCGGTTAAACGACATGGTCACAAAATTGTTGAAGATGTGATAAATCAGCGGCGTCCAGAGCGACCCCCTCCATCGGAAAAGTCCGCAGAGCAATGCGCCGATGCCAGCAATTTCCAGTAAAGAAAGCCACAAATCAGCGCCCGACTTCGCTCCCGAAAGCCACCAATAAGGGAGATGGATCAAAGCGAATAAAACCGAACTGATCAGAACACCAGCCATTGTTCCCCATCGCTCTCGTAGAGTTCTAAAAACCAGCCCGCGAAATAGAATTTCCTCGGCTACTGGAGCCGTGATGATGGGACCTATCCAGGGTCCGGCAGTTGTGGGAAAACTAAATCGGGACAGGTCGAAACCATGTCGAATGAAATACAAAATGGGAACGAGAACCAGCGAAATAACAAGGCCGTAAGCGATTCCGGGGCCCGCTTTCGATCGAAATCCCAGACGATCCCAGACAGGAGGCCCTTCGACCCATCGTATAAACGCAAGCGTTGGCAGAACCCAGACCAGTAAACGCACTCCGTTTCGTAAATAAGGTCCATCAGACAATTGGGGGAATTGAACCAGCAAAGCGGCCCAGGTTGTCCAGACTGTAAAAAATGCGAGTAGAAAAAGTCCGAGTGCCGGCAAGCGTTTGGATTCATCAATTCCAAATTTGTGGAACACGGTCGAACTGTAACTCAATTGTGATTTCAAGCTTAGGGCGAGATTATCGGAACACCAAAGAATGCTTGATTACATTACATCTAGTCATTCGATGAACCGCAGATTGAAACGAGTGACGCATCGAATTTATCCGCGTTGGTGATTTAAATCAGCCCTCATGAAATCGTCGCTTCGAAGTAATCGTCCTCTGCAATGTCCGGCACACCGATAACTAAAACACGCATTCGGCCAACCGCACCGTGGACAATGCCCGGCGGTATGTGAACCAACGAACCCTTGGAAACAGGGTGCTTCGCTCCATCGAGAAGAATAGTGCCGCCGCCCTCGAGCACGTAGTAAAGTTCGGTGGCACGCTTGTGGTAATGGAGCCTGGCTCCGTCGATGTCCACGGCATGAATCCAGGCAGCAGGCGACAGGGAAGCATCCTCGTGGCTGATGAGACGATCCCGCCAGCCGCATGTGCTTCGTTCCCGAGGCGTGTGGCCTTCATGGCGGATCAAAAGTGAACCGGAAGTCTGGCCGTATTTCTGGTTGGAATTCATTTGTGTTCTCCGATGCGCAGGAATCAATAACCCACGCAGGCAAAATCTGTCAACTAAGGGGTTCCTCACCGAAAATATTGTTCAAGAGAAAGGCTGGAACGATCAAACCAACGGATAAAAGAAGAAAAAAGCTTCTTCTTTTCAGAAAGTAATTGTCAAACGCACCAGAAACGGAACAGAATTTCTGCATGTCTGACTTAAAGTCGCTCCCTGCCCATTTGATTGGCGGTAATTTCCTGCTCACGGAAACAGATCCTTGCCTCGTCTTTACACCAGAGGAATTATCCTCGGAACAAGTTCTCATGGCTCAAACGGCCGAAAAGTTCATGGAGAAAGAAGTTCTTCCCCGTCTCGAAGCACTTGAGCATCAGGAAGAGGGTTTGGCTTTGGAACTTTTCCGCCGCGCGGGCAAATTGGGTTTTCTCGCGATGGGTGTACCGACTGAATACGACGGCCTTGGCCTGGGGAGAGTCAGCACGGTGGGAGTGGAGGAGCAGTTAACACGACTCGGCGGGTTTGGCGTGACCTGTGGCGCGCATCGCGGTATCGGCACCATGCCGCTTCACTACTTCGGAACCGAGGCACAGAAGAAGAAGTATTTGTCCAGGTTGGCGAGCGGTGAATGGATGGCTGCCTACGCTTTAAGCGAAACCGGCTCTGGTTCTGACGCGCTCGGCCTTCGCACTAAGGCCACACTTTCCCCTGACGGCAAGCACTACTTGCTCAACGGCACCAAAATGTGGATCTCAAATGCCGCTTGGGCGGACTTGTTCACGATCTTTGCCAAGCTGGATGGCAAGGTCACCGCGTTTCTCGTCGAACGAACTTTCCCCGGCGTTTCGACCGGCAAGGAAGAGCACAAACTCGGCATCAAAACCTCGTCAACCCGCCGGGTGATTCTCGAGGACGCCAAGGTGCCAGTGGAAAATCTTTTGGGCGAAGCCGGGAAGGGCGCTTACATCGCGTTCAACATTTTGAACATCGGAAGGTTTGGCCTCGGGGCGGGCGCGATTGGTGGCGCGAAAGAATCGCTGAAAATCGCAACTCGTTATGCGCTGGAGCGCTCCCAGTTTGGCCAGCCCATCGCCTCCTTCGGTTTGATCCAACACAAACTGGCTGAAATGGCGACGCGGATCTTTGCTGCGGAAAGCGCCGTGTACCGTACGGCAGCCATGATGGATTCCGTGCATGATACTGGAGAGATGATGGATTCGATGACCCCTGCTTTTCCCCGCAGCTTGGATGAATTCGCCTTGGAATGTTCTATTATCAAGGTGGCTTGCAGTGAAATTCTGGACGACGTGGCCGATGAAACCCTGCAAATCCACGGCGGCTACGGCTACACCGAAGAATTTCCGGCGGCCCGCACCTATCGGGATTCGCGCATCAACCGCATCTTCGAAGGCACCAATGAGATCAATCGTTTGTTCATTCCAGGGTTGCTCATGCGCCGTGCGCAGCGGGGTCGTTTTCCGCTGGTGCAGGCCATTACGAAAGTAAGCAAGGAACTCCTGGATATGTCGCCGCTGGATGATGGCGCGGATGGCGATGAATTGGCCAGCGCGCAAAGGTTGCTGGTCAACGCAAAAAAACTTGTGCTCTTTATCTCGGGCGTGGCCTTTCAGAAATACGGCGAAAAGCTGAGTGACGAACAGGAAGTGGTCGCCAGCCTCAGCGACATGATCATTGACGTTTACCTCGGTGAAAGTGCGCTACTGCGAACGCTGAAAGTGCGCAAGACTGGCGGCAATTCTTCCATCATGGCCGACTTATCGCGGGTTTTTATCAACGATGCGGTGGGCCGAATGGAACTTCAAGCGCGAGCCGCCTTGACGGCGACCTCGGAGGGCGATGAATTGCGAGCGCAATTAGGGATTGTCCGGCGATTGCTGCGCTGGTCGCCGCTGAACGCGGTTGCCCTGCGACGTCGCATTGCCAAGCGTCTGTGCGAAGTTGGAAGTTTCCCCGCGTTGGTGGCAGTCAAATGAACAGGATCATTATCAATAAACGGCGCGCGGCGGCGTGCAGAGTAACAACAACTGGCCCGCGCTGCGGCGGATCCTGATTTTCCAGCATGACTTACCCAAAAAAAACTTTACCCCAATTGCTGGAGCACACTACGGCGAAATCGGCCGGCCACACCGCTTTGATCTACTTCGGGGCAAGGATTTCCTATGGGCAAGTCCAGGAGCATGTGGATCGTCTGGCGGCGGGGTTGCAGGCGATTGGAGTGAAGAAGGGAGACCGTGTGGCTTTGCTGATGCCCAACTGTCCTCAGTTTGTCATCAGTTATTTCGGCGCGATGCGAGCGGGTGCGATCATTACCGCTACCAGTTCGATGTACACGGCGCGTGAGATTACGCACCAGTGGAACGATGCCGGCGCAACCATTGTAATCGCGGATCGCCGTCTCTACCCGGTCATCAAGGCCGCGCTGCCCCAATTGACTTCAGTGCGGCAAATCATTCTCACCGGTTCGCGGCAGTATTACCCTCGACCATTCCAACAGTTCTGCGCGCTCCTGAAATCGTCCCGGTCGCCAAAGGGTTCAACCTGTTTAAAGCTGGATTCGAAGAGTGCATCTCAATCCAAATCGCCAACGCTTCACGAGTGGGAAGACCTCTTAAGCGTCTCCTCCAAGCCACAGCCAAGCGGTTTGAAGCCATCGGACATAGCCTGCCTGCAATACACCGGCGGCACGACTGGGACATCCAAGGGCGCGATGCTCACCCACGCCAATTTGGTGACCAACGCTTATCAGGCCAGTAGTTTGCTGACAATGAATGGCAAAGGCGATGAGGTGATGGTCGCCGCGCTGCCCATGTTCCACATTTTCGCGATGACCTGTGTGATGATTAGTTCAATTGAGATCGGCGGCTGCGTGGTCATCCTGCCACGGTTCGAGCTTCGGGCTGCCTTGAATGCTATTCGCAAATATCGTCCTACAATGTTTCATGGCGTGCCTACCATGTATGTGGCGTTTAACAGTGTGCCCGGGGTTGAGCGTTATGGATTTAACTCACTCCGGATGTGCATGAGCGGTGGTGCCGCGTTGCCCGTCGAGGTCCGGCAGAAGTTCGAGGCTTTGACGGGCGGCAAACTAGTGGAGGGTTACGGCCTGACCGAGACTTCCCCGGTCACGCATGTCAATCCGCCAGAAGGTTCGCCCAAGGTGGCCAGTATCGGACTGCCAATTCCCGACACGGAATCGCGGATCATGGACCTGGAAACCGGCAAGCGTGAAATGCCCGTCGGCGAAGTTGGAGAAATCACCATTCGCGGACCACAGGTGATGCGAGGCTACTGGAACAAGCCGGAGGAAACCGCCTTGGTATTGCGCGACGGCTGGCTTTACACCGGTGACATCGCGAAGAAAGATGCGGACGGATATTTCTACATTGTTGATCGCAAGAAGGACATGATCATAGCGGGCGGCTTCAACATTTATCCACGCGAAGTCGAAGAGGTTTTGTTTGAGTGTCCCAAGATCAAGGAAGC
>JBKJOA010000515.1:0-3816 GCA_046593365.1 Limisphaerales bacterium | reverse complement strand
CGCGAAACCTGCGGCCAATCGCATCGCCTGCCGAGCGGCCCGTTGCACGACGCCGCCGAAGTCGCGGCTGCCGGTGTGCCCACCGTGATGATGTTCGTCCAGAGCCTGCACGGCATCAGCCACAACAAGATCGAAGATACGAAGGAAGAACACCTCGAACTTTGCGTGGCCGCGTTCGACAAACTGGCGGAGAATACAATGAGATGGATTCAAACGCGTTTGTAATTTCGCAAAGCTCCCCAAAATGAAACTGGTTCAATCTTCTGTCTGCATGAAAAAATATTTTCGATTCTGGCGAGCAGTTATTGTCATCTGCGCTCTCATCTTCAGCTCCTCGGCGTTCTCAGCCCAGCCGCCCATCAAGAACACTTTTCACCAGCAACGACCGGAGATTTCCCCGTTAAGAATCTTGTTCACCGACGATCAGGACTTGTCTGATGTTTGGGGTAGTCTCAAATTCGGCGCAAGTTCGCTCCGACTGATGGGCGAATGCGATGATCCCGGTTTTGAAATCAAATGTTGTGTGCCACGCGCGGACGGAAGTTGGGACGTTTACGGTTACACCGGTGGTCATGACATTTACGGCGAGTCCGGCGACCCGACGAAGAGTCGTTCAGTCTGGAAAATTCATCGCGCCGTGACCCGCGACGGCATTCATTACGAGAATCGCGAAATTGTTTTCACGAGCGAACCGGGAGCCTGGACACATTACGCCACGATTGGTCATAATCCGGTGCGGAATGAATTCGTCGCGATGAAAGGAGTCCTGTTGCGGGAAGGTTTTTGCAATCACACCTACCACAGCACCAATGGCCGAAATTGGACGCCCGGCACAAATAATCCGGTTTATTACGACGGTGATTCATGGGGACAACTCTGGAGCCCGCGGCTGAAACGATTCATCACCACGACCAAAAGTTTCCAGCTCGTAAAAAAGCATTTGCCCGATCATGGCAACACGCGCACAGGACAGGTGCGCCGCGTCTGTTCCGTCCGGTGGAGTGAAGACGGCGATCATTGGGAACCGTCGGACCCGGTATTGATTCACAACGGCAGTCCGCTTTTGCCCGTGGACTTGCTGGTCACGCCAGACCGGGACGATCCGCCAGACCTGGAATTTTATCGCGGAGTCGGGTTTGGTTACGCTGACCGTTGCTTCGTGCAGATGTTGAACTACGCGGCCATTCCCGATGCTGTTAATCCAAAATTTCCCGACAAACACGGACCACAGCTCGATACCGAATGGTGGTTTAGTCGGGAGGGAATCAAATGGATTCGCCCTTTCCGCGATCTCGACGCCACGCCCGACGGGGTTCGAATTATTTCACATAACCCGATGCTGATCGGCGGAAAATTGCTGTTTCACTTTGGCAACCGGCTTCTCGGTCTTGCAGAGGATAGAATCACTTACACCTCGGCACGAGCGAACGCGGAGTTTTCCACCATTGAATTCGTGGTTCCCGCCGGAGCGCTTACCCTCAATGCTTCGATTCCTTCGACCGATCGGCTTCATGCGACAAACCAATGCTACGTGATGGTTGCGGCGCTCGACCAACAAGGAAGTGTCATTACGGGTTACGAGCGGGAGAAATGCATCCTGCGGAATGTGGATGCGATTGAACTTCCGTTGCGTTGGGGCGAAAAAGATTCACGCAGCCTCACCGGAAAAAAAATTCGGCTCCGGTTCTATCTCCGGGCGGCGAGCATTTATTCTATCCGCGAAAAGACACTCTTGAAGGACGAAAATTAATCAGGGTTTTGGACGCAGCGCATCGCTGGAAGAAGTTTTTATTTATCGAGGATCTCTCCTGTTGGTTGAACTCCTTGTTCAGTCTCAACTCCTTTTTCCTCAGGTTCCGATTTCTTGTCTTCTTTATCCGGGATCCAGTAACAACCATTAATCGCCTCAATTAGACCTTTACTCCACAATTGTTTGAGTTCCCGGGCAGCCCACGTCTTATCTTTTTCGTACAGCTTCGGGTTTAATTCCTTACTCACCTCTTTTATGGAAAAAATGCGTCCTTTATTCGATTCCAGTAATTCCAATGCTTCGCTTTTCATCCGTTAAATGAATTCAAACTTAAGACACTTTGGCGATTATCCGCCAACTTCCGCTTTCGCTTCAGCGGCCAGCGGAGTGCTCAAATAGCGTTCGCCCGTGGAGCAAGCAAAGGTCACAATCATCTTGCCTTTGTTTTCTGGCCGCTTCGCCAACTCAATGGCCGCGATCACATTTGCTCCAGTGGAAATGCCGACCAGTATTCCTTCTTCTTTGGCAAGGCGGCGAGCCATCGCAAAAGCGTCGTCATTGCTGACCTGAATGCATTCGGTGATTTGCAAATTGCCCTGGCTGTCTTTTAGATGAAGATTCTTGGGAACAAAGCCCGCGCCAGTCCCTTGAATTTTGTGAGGGCCGGGCTTGACTGGCTGGCCCGCGAGCGTTTGAGAAATAACCGGCGAATCCTTCGGTTCCACTGCAATCGCTTTGAACGATGCTTTGCGAGGCAGAATAACTTCCACGCAGCCCGTAATGGTTCCGCCCGTTCCAACCGCAGAGACGAGGAAATCCACCTTGCCGTCGGTATCAGCCCAAATTTCTTCCGCCGTGGTTTTTTTGTGGATGGCCGGATTCGCCGGATTTTCAAATTGTTGAGGAATCCAGGAATTTGGCGTCTCCTTCGCAATTTGTTCCGCTCGGGCGATGGCGCCTTTCATCCCTTCAGTTCCCGGGGTGAGAACCAGTTTTGCACCCAGCATCGCGAGCAAGGTTCTTCGTTCCAACGACATCGTTTCCGGCATGGTCAGAATTAATTTATAACCTTTCGCCGCGGCCACGAAGGCGAGCGCGATTCCTGTGTTACCGCTGGTCGGCTCAATGATGATCGTGTCCTTTTTGAGAACGCCCGATTTCTCCGCTTCTTCGATCATCGCCATGCCGATACGATCTTTGACACTCCCGAGCGGGTTGAAAAATTCGCACTTCAAAAGAATCGTCGCATCCAGCCCAGCGGTAACTTTGTTCAACTTAACCAGAGGGGTGCGTCCGACTGTTTCAACGATGTTGTTGTAAATTTTTCCCATAATTATTTTTGTAAATTTTTGCCGGTTCTTTGTGCGCCGAATTTCTGCCAATTATTTTGCATGGGCAAGTTTTTTCTCAACTTTGTCAAAGGAACGCTCTCAAAACCAAATTCATTCTGTGGCAAATCAAACTCAATCCATCGCGAATCAAACCCGCCCTCACTCCGCCCTGCTCTCTCAACCCCCTTCCTCCAGACTCCCTAAAACTGCGCACAACCTGTCGAGGTACAACAGGTAGGCCACACGGTCCCTATGTGTGTGTCGCTCATCTGTCAGAAATGCCACTCCATGTGGCTGAAAGTCGGAATATTCTGAACCTGCCAACTCAGAACGCAAAATAGCGAAAGTGTGAATGCAAGAAACCGAGTGACTGACAAGACCAACTCAAAGGCCGTCGCCGCAGCCGGTCGCAAAATCAATAGCCATAAGCCAAGAACCAGCGCCAATACAGGTAAAAGAAATAGCCACTGACCGTAGGCCGACATCTCCGTGTTGATGGTGTTGAGGTTGCCGCCAGGATGCTCGAACTCAAAACGGAAGCGAGAGAACCGAGTGTAGAGAACAACAAACCAAGCGGACGTCGCTGCGCCGAGAACTGCGAACAGTAACCGAACCAGATTGGGCTTCGAGATGATCATGCGCGTAGCAACGCCTAGTCAGTATGGCTGGCGATGAATGAGCCAAGCGTGTCTGCTTTCCAGGAACGTGGGTTGCGCGTCGGCGTGTGCCGGAGAG
>JBKJOA010000512.1:0-5342 GCA_046593365.1 Limisphaerales bacterium | reverse complement strand
CTCCCAGATGATGTCTTCGGACACACCGAGCTGGCCCGGAGTGGTTTTGCGTTTATCGGGATTGAATTTCATCTGCCGCACCGATTGCGAATTGAGCGAAACTTTTCCAAAATGTTTGTTCTGCCCCAGAATTTTTTCTGGCCCCCACTTCTCCAGATCGAAAGAGATCGTTCCGCCGCCCGCCAGGGACGCTTGCACTTCCCAGGTATCGCGTGGAATGGAATTCGTCTTCGCGCCTCCGCCGAGAAAAACGTGTGTCACTCGTTGAAGGGGAATTTCGAGCGAGGCAGAACTCGTCGCGAATTTTACATTTCCTGCGGTGATGCTCGTTACTTTTCCAGAAACGGTGTCGTTGTTCGCTAGAAAAAGTTGATCGACGCTGTTAGGCGCATTGGTCGTTCCTTCGGCTCCCGGCCTTCCATCCCACTCGGAAACTTTCAGGTTGCTCATGGTGATCGCGCTATCATTTTGGGAATAAAAAAGAATTCCCGAACCGCTCCCCACCCAGCCAGCCGTGTCTTTCCAACGATTGACCAGTTTTCCGTCCACAAGAATTTCCAACGTGCCGTCCGCCTTGTTGGCGCGAAATTCTAAATGCACTTTTTTCTTGGTCAGCATTTCGTTGATGGTTTCCGTCCGCCCCATCGTGCTGGAACCCGCTCCGGCATTGATGCGTTGCAAGGAAATATTTCCGAGCGTGATATAAAACATGTAGCAACTGCTGTTGTAATTGAAGCCGTCAAAAACCCCCGTGTAGAACGAGAAGAGCAGATTGAAAGGCGCGGTCCAAGCGAGGTCAAATTCCAGACGGCTCGCCACAGGCAAATTCAAATCGCGTCCAATCGTGCCGGAGGAGTTCGCGATGAATGTGCCGTCGCGGTAAATCCATGTATTCGTGCTTTGAGTTTTTCCTAGAGTCCATCCATCAAGTCCAGTCGGCCCTTCGAAAATTGGGGCTGCACCTTTCGGAAACAAACGGATTGAACTCAACATCGACCTCGGCGTTTTGAATTTTCCGCCGAACCACGTTTGCAATTCCACTTCGGTTTCGTTGACCGAAATCAGATTGCCGAAAAACTCATCTCCATTAGCGAAACGGAATTGGCAGATCGGGTCGGAACGTCGCACCGGCGTTTTGTCGGCGTGAGAAAAGCGAATCGTTGCGATGTTTTCCGGTGTGAAATCAAGGGGCCGTTTGGCTTCAGGATATTCCCAGCTAACACCCGCTTTGGCGTCGATTGCTCGCAGGCGGCCATGCAACGTGGAACCGTCTAACAAGTCGAGCACCTCGCTGGAAGTTTGGCTGGAACCGTTGGTCCTTGCGCCGACTGTAGTGGAATCAATAGCGAAGGATTGGGATGAAATACAGCCTAAGAGAGACGACGCGATCCAGAGACGGAGCGCGAGTTGGGGGACGCAGCTTGCCTTTGGTCGTGAGAGTTTCATCAAGATTTCAGCGCTCGTAAATCGGAAGAAAACGATAATTTAACGCCAGCGAAAGAAGCGAGGTCGATGTGGCAAAGGTCGTCCCAAATTGGCCATCCCAATTTCCCTCTGGATTTTGCGCCGCTTTCAAAGTCACAATATTTTTGCGATTCCAGATCTGCCACGATTGCGCCGATGCTTGGAAATACGCTTGCGAGGCGTAATACAAATAATACTGCGCGTAGCTTTGGTCGGGCGGAGTTTTTTTCAAATATTCGAAAGCAGTTTGAAACGACTTGGAATTTTTTTCTTTTGCCAGCGCCAAAACCAGGCAACCAATGGCGGTGCGTGTGCCATTGGGCCCAGATGGCGATGTGTAACCAAACCCGCCTTCCTGCGTTTGGTTTTTCAAAAAAAACTGTAACCCCTTTGCGATGGCATCTTCCGGCACGGCGACGCCGGCATTACGCGCGGCAAACAGCGCGACCATTTGTGATCCACTCACCGTCGTATCCGCGTCGTTGCTCTCGGGTGAATAACGCCATGCGCCCTGGGGGTTATTTGCCTGAGAACTCAAAATTAGTTTCACCGCATTTTTCAACGCGGGGCCGAGGCGCGGATCGTCCACCATTCCATACGCTTCCGCCAAAGCGAGCGTGGCAAAGCCGTGGTTATACATCGTCTTGCCGATGTAGCCGGTTTTTTCGTTCATCTGCTTGATAATAAAATTCAACGAGCGACGAATCGGCTGGCTGTACGGACCCAGATTCGGATCGTCTCCGTGTGCCAACATGCTGAGAACGGCGAATCCAACCACGGCCGGCTCGCCACCATAAGGCAGGTCTTTCCAGTTCCCTTCCGGCGTTTGATTGCGCACTAAAAATTGCAACCCCTTTGTGTAAACGCGCTCCACTTCTTTCGGAGCAATATCGGACCTCTCCATGAAAAGTTCCTGCGCAGTTACGTTGAAGGACAGAAAAAGAAAAATGCAAAAAGTCAATCCGCGCAGGTTCCGGACCGCCATTTTGCATTCTTTCGATGTTCCATGTTCCATTTTTTTAAAAATCCTCAATTCGTCTCCCCTTCTAACGCTTTGAAATAATTCTCCAGCGTTTCACGAAATTCCGCAGGCAAACTGATGCCCGCCGCCCCACTCGCCTTTTCCACTCTACGATTGTCGCCCGATTTGCCACTCGCATCTCCACTGCTCTCGGCACCTATTTTATCTGTTGAACCGCCTCGTTGATTCGGAGCGCCGTTCGGGTTCATTGACATCGGTTTGCCTGGCTTGTTTCCCTGCGACATCATCTGCATCAAAAAAGCCATTTGCTCTGCTGTGCTTTGGCTCTCACCCTCCTGCGGCTTTGGATTCAGACGCTTGGCTTGTTCGTTGATCAAGTTGACGAGGTCCGTGATCAAATCAACGGCTTTGACCTGTGCCTCCAGAGTCGGCGCGTCGGTCTGCGGTTTTTGTAAAAATGAGTGAACGTCCTCCATCGCCTCGTCGGCCTGGTGATACGTTCCGACCAGCGTCGGAATGGTGTTCTCGTTCGCCAAGTTGGTCATATCTTCGGCGAGCTTTTTTTGTGTTTCGGAAAGTGCGCCCGTCCGCTCTTTGTAATTTGTGTCATCGCCTTTATTTTCATCGAGCAACCGGGTTTGTTCGCGCATCGTAATTTCTTTTTCGCGCAACCGCAGCAGCGCCAGCAACGCCTTTGTCATGTCCTCCGGCGATTCGCCTCCGCTGCTCTCGCCGGAATCTGAATCCACTTTTTCCGGTTCAAGCTTATCTGCCCATTTTTCAAAGCGTTCCGACCATTCGCCCAAATTCTTCATCGCCTGCATTGCCACATTGTCTCGGATCATGCCCCCCATGCGTTCCATTTCTTCAATCGTCCTGGCCTCCGCAATTTCCTTGCTCACCTCGCCGTAATTCTCTTTCTGCGTCCGTTCGAAAAACCGATTTATTTCGTTCTGCAATTGTTGCGATTCCGTGTGCGCAGATTGCTGCCGATTGGCCAAAGTCGCGCCAACTTTCTTAAACTTCTCCGGCAATTCCTTCGGCAACATTCCGATCGTGTCGGGAATAATTTTTTGCAACTCAGCGCCAATTTCTGTCTCCATCGAACCCACTTTGCGGAGTCGTTCCGACAAGGTCAGCGCCTGTAGATTGTCCAAATCCTTGTTAACTTTTCCCTGCATTTTTTCCAAACTGTCCAAAACCTCCTTCTCTTTTTTCAACGCTTCGGCCAAATCTTTTTCCCGCGCTTCCGGTTTCGGATTTTTTTGCGCCGACTTTAAACTCTCCCCAGCGGATTTCATTTCCTTTTGCGACAGCTTTTCCATTTGCTGTAAATTTTTCGCCCACTCTTGCAACGTCTGCTCGGTGAAAACCGGGTTCTTCAATGCTTCCTGCAATGTCTTCATCCCTTCGTTGGCCAGTTGCTCCAGATTCTTTGCGTTGCGTTCCTGGTCTTCGTTCGCCTTGCCGATGCGCTCGGATTTTTGTTGGTCCGTCAACTTGTCGTTCTCACTCACGTCCGTTGTGTTTGCCATCACCTTCTCCTCCAATCGCGTCACTTCCTCGACGCGCGCCAACAACGATTCAAGCTTTTGCCGGATCAGTTCGGCATGCTTTTCTTTTCCTAAAATATGAATTCGATGCACGGACGACTCCGCGCGTTCGCGCGCAGGAAGGTAATCGCGAGCGACCGCTTGAATCTCGACCGAACTATCCTCTGGAATCCGGAAAATCGCCGGGCTCCAACGAAACGTTTTCTCCAGATTTTTCAGATGTGGCGAACTCGGCTGGATTTTTATCTCTGTCACCGAACTGCCCTGCGGACGAACGGAGTCGGATTCGAAATCCCAATTCAGTCCGAGATCGAGCACGCCATAATCATCCTTCGCCTGCGTTTTGATTTCCAAAACATCCGTGTCGAGCATGGCCATGTCGCTCGGCATGTCGGGCATCGCCGGAGTGGGTGGCAAATCCTTTTGCGGACGCACGGACAATTTCCACGGAACCGCGTTGCTCAAACCCAAATGGTCCCGCCAATTGAAGGCATATTGGAGAACCGTCGTGTTGCTGAAAACGCCGCTCGAAAATTCGTCCTTGTTCGTCTGCAAAGTTTCAACACTCCCTCCAAAACGACTTTCCGCCGATGCAAGCTCACGACTGATTTTCCCGCGCAAAGAAAACGTGCTGCCTTCCAACACATTCAAAACCCCATTGTTAATCACCTGATTGGTAGCGGGCGTTCGTAGATATTCCGGCAACTGAATCGAAGCCGACATTTGTTTCAACGCCGGACGATACGTCGGAACGATGGCAACCTCACGCCTCGCGTCGCCCAGCTTGATCCGCAATTTTCCGTTCTGAATTTGCGCCGGGATTTCAAAACGCATTTTGTTTCCGCTCACTCGCGAAGCGACGCGGGTTTGCTTTTCGAATTGCGCCGTGGCGCGCGACGGCTTCCAGAACGAACGAAAATCAACTGTCCCGTTCAGTGCGAAATTTTCTCCATGCGGAACGACGATCTGCTCCGGCAAATCCAGTTTCACCAGCGTGTAGCGCGGAACCGCAGCCAGCGGCGCAATCCAGCGATGAAAAACATTTTTGCCGAGCGCAGGAATCAGCAGGGACGGAATTAAAACCAGCAGCGCCAATCCAATCGTCGCAACGATTAACCTTTTTGTCAGCCGCGTCTCGACTGCTTCACGGAAATCGAATGGTGCAGTTTCATCAGCGACTTGATTGATCGCCGCGCGATAAAGTTCCGGCGAATAATTCACATCGTGCCTGCTCTCATTCGACAACTCGACAATGCCGAGCAAGTGGTCGCCCAGCTTGATCCGCAATTTTCCGTTCTGAATTTGCGCCGGGATTTCAAAACGCATTTTGTTTCCGCTCACTC
>JBKJOA010000493.1:0-7126 GCA_046593365.1 Limisphaerales bacterium | reverse complement strand
TACTACCAATTGGCAGATCGATGCAAAGTTCTTCGAGCTTTGTCATCGGAAGGGTGATTTGCCTTACCGAAATATTTCAAGAATTTGCGATCTTGGAGACAGTATAATGACCGCCATTGTTGTGGCACCTTTTAGCCTACGACATTATCCAGACGAATTCATTAAGTTTACAGAGTTAGGAAGGCTCCGTGTTCAAGAATGCGAGCGTGTCGTAGCCCTCCGAACTGAACTCACCAAATGCGGTGCAAAAGTTATTGAAGAAGGCGATACGTTGACGGTTTATCCATCAAAACTTCACGGTGCGGAAATTGAAACCTATGACGATCATCGCATGGCGATGTGTTTTTCGATTCTGGGATTGAAAGTTCCGGGGATTAAAATCAAGAATCCAGCGTGCGTAAAAAAAACGTTCCCGAATTTTTTCCAGAAACTTGCGGTAATGCCGCCGCACGGTTTAGGCGCGACAATTTTAGACGCCAGGACTGGACGAAAACTTTCGCATGAAGAATTATTTGCTGATTGAGTTCGTAGCGGCGTCTCGGTAGAGCGCCGTCGGTTAAATATAGTTTTGCGGCGCTCTACCGAGACGCCGCTACGGAAAAATAAATTGAACCAACCCATCGTCATCGCCATCGACGGCACAAGCGCCAGCGGCAAAAGCACCAACGCCAAACGCGTGGCGAAGTCGCTCGGCTTTGCCTACGTGGATACCGGCGCGATGTATCGCACGCTCGCCTGGCATTGCTTGCAGAAGAAAGTTGATATTGATGATCCGAAAGCCGTCAGCGCGCTTTGTCGAAAATGGAAAACCACTCTGGAATGTGTCGATAGCAAAGTTCATTTGCTCGTGGATGGATATTTTCCCGACAAAGAAATTCGCACCGCAGAAGTAACTTCAGCGACATCGCACATTGCAGCGTTTCCGAAAGTGCGCGAGTGGATGAAACTCAAACAGCGTGAGTGCATTCAATTTGGCAACTTGGTCATGGAAGGTCGTGACATCGGGACCAATGTTTTTCCGGAAACGAATTTTAAGTTTTACCTCGACGCCTGTATTCACGAACGATCCGCGCGCCGTTCTGCCGAAGGTTTAGACGAAAATCTCGCTGTTCGCGACCAGCGCGACAGCCAGCGCGCCTCTGCCCCGTTGATGATCGCGCTCGGGGCCATGGTGATCAACAACTCGGGACAAACGATCGAGAAGACAAGCAGCCTTATCATCCAGGAAGTGCAAAAACGGTTGCGCGAAGAATCTGAAGTGGTACGGCGCAATTACGAAGCGAAGGTGCAATGAACCCCAGTTACTTCGTCGGTTGGAGCTTCTTCCGGCTGATGTATGCCACTTATTTTCATTGGCGCGTCTGGAATCCAGAACGAGTTCCGCTGACGGGACCGGTGATTCTGGCCTCGAACCACGCCAGCTTTCTCGATCCACCATTGGTCGGTTGCGGTTTGAAGCGCGACATCAATTTTCTAGCCCGCGAATCCCTCTTTCGATTTCCAGTGATTGGCACCGTGCTGCGTTCCTGGAATGCGGTTCCCGTGGATCGCGAGGGCGGCGGCGCGCGTGGCCTGAAAGCGATCCTTGATCGACTCCACAAAGGGGGTGCCATTATTTTATTTCCAGAAGGAACACGGACGCACGATGGGAAATTGCAGCCAGCGCGGTCGGGAATCGGTTTGACCGTAATCAAATCTGAAGCGCCGGTTGTGCCGGTGCGAGTGTTCGGAACGCTTGAGGCGTACGGACGAGATCTAAAATTTCCGCGGCCTCATCGCGTCGTGGTGAAATACGGAAAACCAATGATGTTTGCTGTATTACGGGCTGAAGCGCAGGCCTGCACCAAAATTCGATTAAAGGAAATCTATCAGCAGGTCGCTGACGAAATCATGGTCGCGATCTCCCAACTTGAGCCGCGCGCGGATTGATTGCGCCGCGTTGCAACAATTGCGCTCTGTATTGATTCATTCGATTTACGGCGAAAGTTTTTCGATTAACGGCTCCACCTGCTGATGTTTACCTTCGCGGCATGCAAAGAAATCTATTGCCGGTTCAAAACTCAAAATTGAAAAGTCCACTTTTGGAATCGAGAGCTTCGTTTTTGAAAGTGAAACAAAAAGTTTGCGCGCGGATAACGATTTCCCTCGCGACAGATCAGGATCGTGAAATTATCTTCCAATTGCGCCACCAGGTTTATGCGCGCGAACTGGGCCAGCATCAGGAGAATTCCACGGAACGGCTGACCGACTCGTTGGATTCGGACAACGTTTATCTGGTCGCGTCGTTGGGAAATAAAATTGTCGGATTCATCAGCATTACTCCGCCGACAAGCCCAACCTATTCCATTGATAAATATCTTCAGCGCGAACAATTGCCATTTCCGTTCGACGATAAACTTTACGAGATCAGGCTTTTGACCGTGGCCAGGGAGTATCGTGGGCGACCGATTGCCGCGCTGCTCATGTATTCGGCCTTCCGCTGGGTGGAAGCGCACGGAGGGACTCGCATCATGGCCATCGGCCGGCACGAAATTCTTGATCTCTACATGAAGGCTGGTCTGCAAACGGTTGGTCTCTCGGTCCAATCCGGCCGGGTAAACTACGAAGTTCTGCAAACGTCGGTGAGCGAGTTGCGAGAACATTTCGGTCGCTTGCGGAAAATTTTCGATAAAATCGAATCAGAGATCAATTGGCAACTAAACTTCTCGTTTCAAAAACCGGCGGCCTGTTTTCATGGTGGCGCATTTTTTAAACAGATTGGTGAACGATTTGATTCGCTGGAAAAACGAGAGCAGATCATCAACGCCGATGTCCTCGATGCATGGTTTCCTCCCTCCCCGCGAGTCACCGCCGCGCTGAACGAACATCTCGATTGGCTGTTGCGCACTTCTCCTCCAACCGGATGCGAAGGGCTGATCCACACGATTGAGGAACGGCGCGGAGTCGGGCCGGAATCTGTTTTGCCCGGCGCCGGCTCTTCTGATTTGATTTTTCTCGCGCTGCGTCACTGGCTTAATCGCGGCTCGCGCGTTCTTATTCTCGATCCAACCTACGGAGAATATGCCCACGTGCTGGAGCAAATTATCGGATGCCAGGTCGAACGATTAACCCTCTCGGCCAAACACGATTACACCGTTGACCTCGCCCGTTTGGCGACCCGGCTCAGAGGGAATTACGACCTGGTTGTTCTGGTGAATCCAAACAGTCCGACCGGTCGGCACCTGGATCGCACTGCTCTCGAAGCGATTCTCAGCGCCGCTCCATCAAAAACAAAATTCTGGATCGATGAAACCTATATTGAATATGCCGGGGAAAATCAAAGTCTTGAAAAATTCGCAGCCCAATCCGAGAACGTGGTCATTTGCAAATCGATGTCGAAAGTTTATGCGCTGAGCGGTGCGCGTGCCGCGTATCTCTGCGCGCCCCCGCATTTACTGGAGGAACTGCGCGCCATCACTCCACCTTGGGCGGTGAGTCTTCTTGGGCAACTGGCCGCCGTGCGCGCACTGGAAGATCCAGATTACTATGCGGCTCGTTACGCCGAGACACATTGGCTGCGAAAGACTTTGCAGAGTGAACTTTGCGGTTTGGGTTGGGCGGTTGTGCCAGGAATTGCAAATTTTCTTCTCTGCCATTTACCTCTCCACCAGCCCGATGCCGCAACAGTTGTTCGGCAATGTCGCGCAGAAAAACTTTTTTTGCGGGACGCTTCAGTCATGGGTTCGCAACTGGGGGATCGCGCTTTGCGAATCGCCGTGAAGGACCAGGAAACGAACTCGCGGATGCTGAAGATTCTCGGTTCGGCGCTCCAAAAACCTCATTGAACACCGGCGCCCACGGCGCTTTTCAAATCAGCAAAGCCCTGTTCGGCCAAATGCTTTTGCAATCCGGCGACAATGCTTTTTGCAATCGCCGGCCCTTCGTAAACCAAGCCGGTGTAAATCTGGATGAGCGAAGCGCCTGCCAGGATTTTTGCGAAGGCATCATCTGCATCAAAAATTCCGCCAACACCAATCACCGGCAACGTGCCGCGCGTCTGTTTGTAAATGTGACGAATGATTTCATTGCTGCGATTCCGCAAAGGACGACCGCTCAAACCGCCGGTTTCCGAATAAATCTTTGCCAGCTTCGTATCGCTCGTTTGCGGTCGTGCAACCGTTGTATTCGTCGCAACAATACCAGAAATTTTTCGTGCGCTGACCAATTCTAAAATTTCATCAATCGCATCAAAGGAAAGATCCGGCGCGATTTTTAAGAGGATCGGTGTGGCTGCGCCTCGTGAGAACGCGGCAGAACGTAATGAAGGAAAATCAGCCGCGCTCTCATTAGGCGCAGCCACATTAATCACTTGAACTGCCGCTAAAATTTCGTCGAGCGCGGCTTTGTCCTGAAGTTGCCGGAGATTCGGCGTATTTGGCGAACTGACGTTGACGACAAAAAAATCTGCGAGATCCCGCAAAATGCGAAACGAGTTCGCATAATCCCCCGCGGCTCGGTCGAGTGGAGTAACTTTGGATTTTCCTAAATTAATTCCGACCGGATGCGCCGGCCAGCGTCCCAGTTTTTTCCAATCAGACAGCTTTGCCGCCAATGCTTCTGCACCGGGATTGTTGAACCCCATTCGATTGATGAGGGCTTCGTCGTCGATCGCGCGGAACATTCGCGGCGGGAGATTTCCGGGTTGCGCATGCCATGTCACCCCACCCAGTTCGCAAAAGCCGAAACCAAGTTTTTCCCAAATCGGAACGGCGGCGGCCTGTTTGTCCATTCCTGCAGCGAGTCCAACCGGATTGGGAAATTTTAAACCGAACGATTCGGCCGGGAGATCAGGCGCGCGGTAAATTTTTTCTGCGAGAGCGCAAACCGATTGATGGCCGCTCGCCCAACCCAAAGTTTTTAAAGTCCGATGATGAATTCGCTCCGAGTCCTGAGTGAAGAGGATCGGTCGAACGCAATTCCGGTAAAACCAACTCACAGCAAAATCAGGAGTGATGCGGAGCGGATCATTTTGCCAGCGCCGCTTCTTCAACTTCCAGCTCGTGAGGCTTTCCGTTCTTTTCGGGCGGCTCGGTCATTCGCAGAAGTTTTCTATAAGTCGCCAACGCGAGAAGCGGCCAACTGTTCCGATACATATCGTATTTAAGGTAGAACACGCATGGAAAACCGGTCCCCGTCGTTTCCAGTTCTGTCCACGAACCGTTGGGTTCCTGTGTGGAAATAAGATATTCAATTCCGCGTCTGACGCTCGAACGATTCGGATCGTCGAACGCAAGCAGACCCATGATCGCCCAAGCGGTTTGCGACGCGGTGCTCGGCCCTTTTCCTTTGAAAACAGGATCGTCATAAGTGTTGCAACGTTCGCCCCAGCCGCCGTCCTCGTGCTGAACGCTTTCGAGCCACGCTCGCCCCCTGAGCAACCACGGTTGGTTCATGTTCAGGTTTAACGCGCGTAATCCGCGCAGCACCTGCCATGTGCCATAAATGTAATTCACACCCCAACGGCCATACCACGAACCATCTTCCTCCTGCTGGTCGCGAACGTATTGCAGCGCTTTTACAACCTGCGGGTTGTCCGTGCTGAAATTTTCGTAACCGAGTAGTTCTAAAATGCGCGCCGTGATGTCGGCGCACTCGGGATCAAGCATCGCGTTATGGTCGGCGAAAGGTACTTTTTCCAAAATGCTTTTCGTGCAATCTTTGTCGAACGCAGCCCAGCCGCCGTCCTTGCATTGAAAGGTCATCATCCATTTCAATCCGCGCTGGAAACATTCGTCGCGCCGCTTCGGGTTGTCCGTCGGAATTTTTCGCAAGGCGAGCAGCACCATCGCCGTGTCGTCCACGTCTGGATTCCATTTGTTTTCGTATTCGAAAACCCAACCACTCGGCTCGACATCAACCGGATTTTTGTAAACCCAGTCGCCACGAAAACGGATTTCCTTGTCGATCAGCCAATCGCAACATTTTTTCAATGCGGGGTGGTTACTCGGAATTCCCGACTCGTGCAGGCAAATCGCCACGATAGCGGTGTCCCAAACCGGGGAAAAGCATGGCTCGATCCGCACGCTGTCTTCGGTTTCGTGCTCAAGCCGTTTCAATTCGTGTTCCGCGCGGAGCACTTGCGGATGATCGTCCGCGTAGCCCAACGCTTTCAAAGCGATGAGCGAATTCAGCATCGCCGGGAAAATCGCGGCCAGGCCGTTGGATCCTTCGAAACGTTCGAGCATCCATTGCTCGGCTTTCTTGAGGGCGAATTTTCGAAACGGACGCAGGCGGTAGTTTTCGACAAACTTATGAAGCGTATCGAGCCAAAGGAAAAAATTCCGCAAAGTCAGGCGATCGGGATCGGGCGGCAAAAGCAAATCGCGCTCGTGAAATCCTTCTCGATACAGCTCGTGCAGGGTCAGGTGATCTAAATGCCGGGTGGGCTGGAAATGGTTGATGATGGACAGCGGCACGAGCATTGAGCGACTCCAGTTGCTCATGTCGTGGAAGTTTACGTGAAACCATTTACCGATGAGAATGACTTCGCTGGGAATGGTGGGGACAAATTTCCAGGGGAACAGCCCGAGCAGCGCCAGATACAGTTTGGAAAATGTATTCATGCGCGGAACGCCGCCGAGATTTCGGGCGACTTCCCGCGCGCGCAACATCCGCGGATCGGTCACCGGAACTCCAGCCAGTTTCAGGGCGAGATAGGCCTTGATGGTCGCATTGACCTCGGAAGGGCCGCCGTAATAAATATTCCATCCGCCGTCGGGCAACTGCATTGAGGAAATGTGATTAACGGCTTTTCGTTCCCATTCCTTGTCCACCTTGCCGTTCCAGTGATGATACGCGACGGTGTCGGAAACGAGTGTGGAATCAACGATCAATTCGCCGACCCAAAAACCCTCTGGTTTCTGTTCAGAAAGCAAATAATTCTGCGATTGTTTGATCGCAGTCTCCAAACCAATTGATGAATTGAAACCGGTGGCCGTTTTTCGAGCAATATGCCCGGTGCGGCCAGTCTGAGAAACAGTAACTGACACGCCGCCGAGTTTGCGAAGGCGGCAAAAGCCTGTAAAGCTCTTAAAGTGACTCAGGCTCAATCTTTCGCCGCTTTCGGCCTTATGATTCTTGCTTCCAC
>JBKJOA010000488.1:0-9150 GCA_046593365.1 Limisphaerales bacterium | reverse complement strand
ATAGAGCACGACATTTTGTCCGAAGGACGACACGCCCGGTTGCACCAAAGAGGCGTGCAGTTTTCGCGATAACTTTGCGGAGTTCAAAAAACGCGGCGTGGTGGTGCTGGGAGTGAGCACGGATTCTGGAAAATCACACGACAAGTTTGTGGAGAAATTCAAATTGCCCTTCACGCTTTTGGCGGACGAAGATAAAAAAATCGTCGAGGCCTACGGCGTCTGGGGTGAAAAAAAATTCATGGGCAGAAAATATATGGGCACACATCGCGTCACATTTTTGATCGGCGGCGATGGAAAAATTAAAAAAATCTGGCCGAAGGTAAAACCGGATGAACATGTCGCCGAAGTTTTGGCGGCGTTGGACAGGTAGAACTTAATTCGATGTTCGTTGTTGGATGTTCAGTGTTCGATGTTTTCTAAATTTTAAACATCGAACACTGAACATCCAACAACGAATAAAGATAATTGGCGGAAGGAGAGGGATTCGAACCCCCGGTAACGCAAGCGCTACGGCAGTTTAGTAAACTGCAGCTTTAAACCACTCAGCCATCCTTCCGTCCAAAGCGCGTTAAAAATCGCTGTTGTCGCCGTTGAAGTCAAAACGATTTCCATTTACGATGGCTCCATGCCAAAAAACTTTTTATACGGGCGGCAGGTTGCCTGGTTAAGCGTGCTGCTTGCGAGTTTCCATTCTATCGCCGCTGAGAAGTCGACCGATGGGCGACCGTTCGTTTATGAGACGCGCACCGAGCATGACCGCGATGGCATCGGAAAATTTTTTATGGGGCGCGAAATCGCTCATGTGATGGGACATCAAGGAGCCGATTGGCTGGAACGTCCCGAACGCGAAGCCGAAGAGAATACGAATCTGATGGTGGACTCATTAAAAATAAAACCGGCTGAAATCATCGCGGATATTGGCGCTGGCACGGGCTACATTTCGCGCAAGCTCTCGAAAAAAGTCGGGGAGAAAGGGATTGTTTATGCCGTCGAAATTCAGCAGGAGATGCTCGATATTTTGACCAACAAAGCGGTGCAAGCCGGGTTTCACAATATCAAACCGGTTCTCGGTACCGTGACCGACCCAAAACTTTCCGCAGACTCCGTCGATACAATTTTGTTGGTCGATGTTTATCATGAGTTTGATTTTCCGTTCGAGATGACTCGGGCGATGTGCAAAGCGCTGAAGCCGGGCGGACGAATTGTGTTCGTGGAATATCGTGGCGAAGATCCCAAAGTGCCGATCAAGCCGGTGCACAAAATGACTGTCGCGCAGCTCCGCAAAGAAATGGCCCTACAACCATTGGAGTGGAAAGAATCAATCGAAGTATTGCCCAGGCAACACATCGTTATCTTCAAACGGAAGTAGCTGAATTTTGCCGGTAGATCCGCTGGAATTACAGCGGATGTTTTTGTCTGCTTTTAGCTGGGGGTTTAAGTATATTTGTTCACGGAAGATTATGCGCCGAGTTCTCAACATCTTTTGTTCCAGCTTTTTAATTTGTATGTGCTTTGCGGTATCGGCGCGCACCCAAGGAATTAACATCTCATTAGTCGGAAGCCATAAACCAGTGCAGTCGGGATTTGGCGACGTGTGGGGCGATGGAAATCTCGCTTGTATGGGAGTCTGGCTGAGTGCGGGTTACGCCAATGGATTTGGATTTGGCATCTACGATATCTCCAACCCAGCCTTGCCAAGTCTGGTCAGTGTTTATAATTACTCTGCGAACACGCGAAACCGATTCGAGCAAGGTGTTATTACAAACCAAATCTGTTACGTGGGCTGCTGGGCTTCTGGCACGAGTTGGGCTGGTTCCGGGTTGCACATTCTTTCACTAACCAACCCGGCTTCCCCAGTCCTTTTGGCGCGAATTACACGGACTGCTCCCGGGACTGTTACGAACGGGTTCGACGATGTGCATACGCTTTTTGTGGAACGAAATTTTCTTTACGAAGCGGCTCACAATATCAACACCGTCAATGTGAAAGTTTTCGATATCAGTAATCCTTCGGCTCCGGTTTATGTGCGGGACATCGTGACGACCAACACAACCAAAGTTCATCAAATCACGGTCGGGAACAAAGGGACGAACACGATTCTTTACACGTCAGGTTGGGGCGGGAACAGTGACGGCAATCCAAATTCATTCGGGCAAACGGACATATGGGATGTGAGCAACGTGGGGACGCAACCTGCCAAATGGCTCGGGCGGATTTATTCTGGTTACAGTTCCCACAGCAGTTGGCCGACTCCAGATGGAAACACATTGGTTATTTGCCGTGAAACCCCGGGAGGTGATGTCAGCTTTTACGATATTTCATCGATCCCAAATCCTTCGCCGACCTCCACGAACAATCCAACCCCCATCGCAGTAATTTCACCGGCCCGAATGGGAATCGAAGGAGACATCCCGCACAATCCTGTGATCGTCAGCAATCTGCTTTTTATAAGTTGGTATCAAAACGGATTGCAGGTATTCGACATTACAGATCGAACCAAACCGGTGCGAATCGGTTCTTACGACACCTATCCAGGAACGGGTATGACAAACGCCTACGCAGGCAACTGGGGTATTTATCCGAAATTGGGGCTGAACAAACTTTTGGTCAGCGACATCAACAGCGGTTTTTTTATTTTGGATGCGTCTGCCGTTCTGACCGCAACCAACAATTATCCGCCGATGCTTGTGACTCAGCCGATAAGTCTGATTGCCACACAGGGATTGGTCGCAACACTCCCTTCTTTGACCACCGGTTCTTCGATCAAATATCAGTGGCGTTTCAATAACACCATTCTCTCGGGCGCGACAAATGCCACATTGACCTTTAACAGCGTGCAGGCGAGTAACTCAGGCAATTATTTTGTGGTGGCAAGCAATTCTCTTGGGTCTGTGACCAGCGTGGTTGCCTCTTTAACGGTTGCCGTTCCGGCGGGTTCGGCACCAGCGGTCACGGGTCAGCCACAAAACGCTTCGGTTTACGCCGGAAATCCAGCGAGTTTTTCCGTGGCCGTGACCGGTGCCGCGCCGCTCAATTTTCAATGGCGGTTGAATGGTGGCGACATTCCTGGGGCGACCAATGGATCTTTGTCTCTGCCGAGTGTGCAACCGGAGCAGGTGGGAGCCTATTCCGTTTTCATTTCCAACAATTACGGCTCGACGACAAGTTCGAATGCCTCGCTGATGATCATCGATTCGCCGTATTTGAATTCGGTGCAAGCCACACCGGGAGCAAGGAGCGCGTTGATTTCGTGGAAGAGTTCTGTTCCATCGGACAGTCGAGTGGTGTTCGATGTCACCTCGCTCGCAGCGCAGGGGGCTAGTTTTGGCGAAACGTCCTACATCGACCGGCAAATTTCCACCAACCACACGATTCTGTTGACCGGATTAGCTCCCGACACGCCATACAGTTTTCAGGTCATATCCAGTGATGAAACGAATTCCTATCTATCCGGGGTTTACCAATTCACCACCGCTGGAACGATTATTTTGGATAACACGGATGCTGTTTACACGGGGAGTTGGACGGCTGGGACTTCCTCGCTGGACAAATATGGAACGAACTATCAATTCGCAACTTCGTCGAATTCAATCACCGCGACGGCGACCTACCGACCCAACCTGCCGACTTCCGGCAAATACGATGTTTATGTTTATTATCCGCAAGGCGGAAATCGCGCCAACAATGCGCCTTACACAATTTCGTTTAATGGAGGAACCAACACTATCCCCGTCAACCAGCAAAGCGGTGGTGGCACTTGGAATTTAGTCGCTTCCGAAGTTAATTTTCTTCGAGGAACGAGCGGCTCCGTTTGCATCGCCAACAACGCTTCTCCAATGGTTGTAATGGCGGATGCGGTTCGGTTTGTTTATGTTGAGAGCCAGGATTTTCCAGTGACCGCCACTGTTCCCGCGTGGTGGGAAAATTTTTATTTTGGCGGCCCCGTAAATCCGCTGGCCGATGCGGATTACGATGGCTACACCACTGCAGACGAATACATTTTGGGGACATCGCCGGTGAACGCCAATTCACGTCTCCAACTCGATTTGCAAGCTGCTGGAAATGCCGCCAACATTACTTTTTGGCCGCTCTCGGGGGATCGCAGTTACAATCTGCTCTACCGCATCAATGTCACGGATTCGACGTGGCAGGTGTTGTCAGCCGGATCAATTACGCCGACTCCATTCGGGCACGGTATTTTTACAATCTCGACGGACGATGTCGGCCAAGGTTTTTATCGACTGCAAGTTCAACCCCTCATTGGTGCAACCTCATTTTCCGGCCTGAGTCTTGCGCGCGGGGAAGTTCTTTCCGGTTTCGGCGAAGCAGCCTGTGGAGTGAATCGCATTTACGTCAGATAAATTTCAGATGTGCGTTCCGGGATTCAGTGTGCTCGGTCGGAATAACTCGGGCGCATCTTGGCACCACCACCGTTTGGAGTTCCGCCTTCAGGCGGTTCCGGCGCACGCCAACCGCCTGAAGGCGGAACTCCAAACAGAAATGCGTCTTGCCTGTTTGGTGGTAGTGTCGAGATGCGCCCGAATAACTCATCCATAGAGAAATCTCATTGAAAAATGCGCCCGCTCCGTCCAAATTCCTGCCATGCAATCTGTTTTTACGGGAGCGGTTTATGTGGTGCGCGACAACATCGACACCGACCAAATTATTTCCGCACAATATCTGAATCTTGTCCCGACCATTCCCGACGAATACGAAAAGCTCGGCAGCTTTGCGTTGGCCGGGTTGCCGGAGTCGCTTTACCCAGTTCGTTTCATCAAAGAAGGCAAACTCGACAGTGATTATTCCATCGTGGTTGCAGGTCGGAATTTCGGCTGCGGCAGTTCACGCGAACATGCGCCCATCGCGCTCGGATCGGCCAACTCCCGGATAATTTTGGCGGAAAGTTTTGCGCGCATTTTCTTTCGCAATTGCGTCGCGACCGGCGAACTCTATCCGTGCGAATGCGCGGATCGTTTGTGCGACATTTTGAAAACCGGCGATGTCGTCACGGTTGATTTGGACAAAGCAAGCGTCACCGTGCAAGCGACTGGAAAAGTTTATTTTTTCAAGCCGCTCGGAGACGTTCGTCCCGTCGTGGATGCGGGAGGATTATTTAATTACGCGCGGCAAACGGGAATGATGCCGGTATGAGAAAAACGTAATCGTGAATAGTAATAAAACAAAAAGTTTGTCGCATAATTAAACGGTAGGCGGCTTCCATGCTCAACTGCAGGACTGAAATTGAATTAGTGACAAAAGAGCTATCCTTCGCATCGACTGTGATGGATGCCATCAACACGGCATTCCGAACGGCAGGGCATTTCTCGACCGAGAAAGAATTCCAGTCTGCCCTTTATGAGGAACTGAGGTCTCGCGGCCCCTGCGAAAAAGAGTGCCGGGCCGAGTTTGGGCCGGCCTGCATTGCTGCCCCGAAACCACCCTTACCTTTTCAGCCCATCGACATCTGCGAAGTACGAGGATGTCGAAAAGTTGATTTGCTCGCAACGTTGGACTCCGAGCTTGTAGCGATCGAACTCAAGTTCAGCCGCTTTACCGACTGGAAGGGAAGCTTCGGCGATAAGCCTCTTCGCAACCCGAAACGGTCAGACGTGGTGGAATATGGCTTTTTGAAGGATATTCACCGAATGGAGCGTCTCAAACAGGTCATGTTTAGCGGGCAGTGGGTTGATCCGCGATACCGCATCTGTGCGCTCGTCAGTAACCATCCATTCGAGACCGAAAGCCAGACGCGTCACGAACGGATGCGTCTCTGCCCACGGACCCTCCCCGCCGGACATCTCGTCCAGTATAACGATCTCACCGTAGGCGGGAAACCAACCAGCCCGAATACGTTGTGGAGGGATTACCCGCCGTTTTGCCTTGCTCACTCTTACGTGATTAGCTGGTCTCGCGAGGATGGCGATCCAATAAATGTGATTCCCGCCGCCGATGAGCGCTACCACTATCCGCCATTCCAAGTCCTCGCGGTCGATGTCTCATTCGTTGGGACACGTTACCCAAGTCGCAGCTAAATCTTTTCGGATAAACCGATTTGCGGAGCATTCAATGCGGTGAGTGGATTTTCCTTGTAGCCGCCTGCTTCCAAACTCCCGATCCATTCGTCAATGAGCCGCAAGAGATTCCCCAAATCGAGTTGCTCGTGTGTTGGCGGATATTTTTCCAAATTGGTTCGCGCCAGTTTGAAAAGCGCGGCGGACGGGCGCAGTCGATTCTTTTGCAAATGGACAAACGCGCCGGCGAGTTGAATCAATCCTTTGTAGAAATCTCCCCCGGCCTCCTTGCGGATGGGCAACCAAAGTTCTTCGAGTACATCGTGCGATTCGTAAAAAAGTTGCGCGTTAAAAAGTTCAAAATAGCCGAGGTAATGCGGACTTAATTTCAACCCTCGATGCCGATCAATCAACGCCGCAATCTTTGCGCTCTTTTTGCTCACGACCGAAACGCTAACGCAAAGGCGCAGAGGCGGAAAGACGCAAAGGCGACTGCGGTCTGCGTTTAGTCAAAGGTTTCGGATGAAAAGACATGAGCCGAACAGTTCGCATTTTTTTCCCGGCGGCTTTGTGTCTTTGCGCCTTTGCGTTAATTCGTTAATCACGATTCCAAACGCAGTTTTTACTTTTTCCTTTTGCCCTTTGCCTTCTATGCTCTGCACATGGCAAAACCAGCTTTAGGTCGGGGTCTTGGCGTGCTGCTCGGCGGAGTTGCGCCCGGCAATCACAACGCGAGTGTCGCACCGATTTCTCCGGCTGCACCGGATTTGCGTGAGCGCATTCTGCGTGTCGCCATCAAACAGGTTCAGCCCTGTTCCTTCCAACCGCGCAAAGATTTTTCTGAAGAATCACTCCGAGAACTGGCCGATTCGATCAAGGAACAGGGAATTATCCAACCGCTGATTGTGCGCAAACGTGGCAACGGGTTTGAACTCATTGCCGGCGAACGCCGCTGGCGCGCTGCGCAAATTGCCGGTCTCGCGGAAATACCCATCATCGTTCGCGAAGCCGACGATCGCTCTGTTCTCGAACTCGCGTTGATCGAAAATCTCCAACGTGAAAATCTTAATCCCATTGAGGAGGCGCTGGGCTACTCGCAATTGATCAGCCAATTTCAACTGAAGCAGGAAGAGGCCGCAACCAAGGTGGGCAAGAGCCGCACGGTGGTGGCGAACGCGTTGCGTCTGCTCAAACTCGCTCCCGATTTGCAGAATCTTCTTCGGGACGGACGCCTCTCGGTTGGCCACGCCAAAGTCATTCTTGGACTTGTTACCGCCCCAGAACAAAAACTCGCGGCAGAATGCATTCTGAAAAAATCGCTCAACGTCCGGCAAACGGAAGAGTTGGTGACGCAGATGCAGAAGGGCAACAGTGTGACGACCGGCGCGTCCAACAAACCGGCGATTCGTGACGCGCACATTGCCGATTTGGAAAACAAAATGCGCGAACGATTTGGAACGAAAGTGCAATTACGTTATCGCCAGGGCAAAGGATCGCTCGATATCCGTTTCTTCAACGACGACGATCTGGAACGTGTTTTAAAAATCATCGGTATCTCCGTAGATTAGCTCGCCTCAAATATGAATTCTCCTCAATTGCGCCAAGAGTGCGCCGCAAAATTGTTGGCCGCAGAATCCAATGCCGCAAAACTCACCGCGTTTTTAGGCATGGATGGTTTCGTTGACGAAATCATTCACGTCGTCGGCAAACGGGATGACGCGGAGCATTTTGATCGCATCTCGACGATGAGCCAATTTGCGGAACGCATCGCCGCAGCGGCGGGAAAAAGTACGAACATTGAATTGGCGACACAGCAAATCAAGTTGGGCGGCAACGGGCCGATCATGGCCAACGCCATGGCGAGTTTTGGCGTAAAAGTGACGTATCTGGGATCGCTTGGTTATCCAAAGATGCACCCTATTTTTGATGAGTTCGCGCAACGAGTCGAAGCGCACACGATTGGTGAAGCGGGCCATACGGATGCGTTGGAATTTGACGACGCAAAATTGTTGCTCGGGAAAATGACACAACTCAAAGAGGTCACCTGGGGGAATATCCAGTCGCGCTTTGGCCGCGAAAAGTTTGCAACTAAATTTGCCGAGGCAGATCTCGTCGGCTTCGTGAACTGGACCATGATTCCTTACATGAGCGATCTCTGGAAATCTTTGCTTTCTGAATTGTGTCCATCTTTCGAAGGACCGCGTCGAAAAATCTTTTTCGATTTGGCTGACCCGCAAAAAAGGACGGTTGCCGATATCCTGCGTGCGCTGGATTTGATCAAACGTTTTCAAGAATACTTCGATGTAATTCTCGGCTTGAATGAAAAGGAAGGTTTTGAAATCGCCAAAGTGATGGGGTTGCGCGCGGAAGCGAATTCGCCAACTGAAATGCTGGCCCTCGCCTGCGAGATAAACCGCGACTTGCAGTTGAACACGTTGGTCATTCACCCGGTGACTTATGCGGTCGCAGTCAGCAATGGGGATGCGCAGATTATCACGGGGCCAGTCGTCGGAAAACCGCTCATCACCACTGGCGCCGGTGATCATTTCAACTCTGGTTTTTGTCTCGGGAAACTTTTGGGCTTCACCAACGCCATGAGCGTTTTGACGGGTGTCACGACCAGCGGATTTTACGTGCGAACGGCGCAAAGCCCCACCCTTCGCCAATTGGCGGAGATGATGCAAAATTGGCCGAGCAAGGAGGTTTAAGTGGATGGGATTCACCAGGAAGTTGTAACGGACCAACGCAATTTAATTAAAATGATTTTACCTGTTGTTAAATATGGCAATCCAGTGCTGCGCAAAAAAGGAGCACGCATTGAAATGGTCACTCCAGGGATTCAAAAACTGGTCGAAGATATGTTTGAGACGATGTATGCGGCGCGTGGAATTGGTCTGGCCGCGCAGCAAATCGGGCAGGCTCTTCAGCTTGCTGTAATTGATGTCCGAGGGATTACCGACCGGCCGTCTCGACTTGAGCTCAACGACGCTACGGCCGAAGTCGATGCCTTCATGCCTCTCGTTCTGATTAATCCAGAAATTCAACCGCTCACTGAACCGGTGGCCGGGCCGGAGGGTTGTTTAAGTTTTCCAGAAATGTTTGCGGACATTTCGCGCCCGGAATCGGTCGAAGTTCGCGC
>JBKJOA010000448.1:0-15872 GCA_046593365.1 Limisphaerales bacterium | reverse complement strand
CAAAGACTTGAAATTAAAAATCGGCGGCGGTTGCGGCCCCGGGGATGAACCTTTCGTAGAAAAAATGCGGGAGCGGTTGAAAGCAAATGGCATTCTGAACGATGTGGTTTTTTTCCCAAATCTCAGTCGAAGTCAGAAAGTGGAGTTTCTAAAATCGCTGGCGGTTTTTTCCGTTCCCGCGCCGTATGGCGAAGCGTTTGGGCTTTACTTGATTGAGGCCATGGCAGCGGGTGTTCCCGTCGTTCAGCCGCGCCACGCCGCCTATCCGGAATTGATTGAGAAAACGGGCGGTGGAATTTTGTGCGAACCGAACGCCGCGTCGCTGGCCGATGGAATTTCCCAGTTGCTGCTGAACCTGGAACGAGCGCGGTCGCTGGGTGAAGCCGGACGCAAAGCGGTTCACGAGAAATTCAGCGTGGAAGAAATGGCCAGGAATACGGCAAAGGCCTTTGCGGAAGTTGCGCACGATTTTTCCGTCGCCAATCGAAAATTGTAAATCTAAAATCCTGTCATGCCTTACGAATTCAAAGCCGTGCGCCGCGTGGAGTTTTCCGACACCGACATGGCTGGCATTATGCACTATTCAAATTTTTTCCGGTTTATGGAAACGGCCGAGCACGGTTTTTTTCGTTCACTCGGTTTTTCCATTGCGACGAAAGACGCGGAAACACCTCTGGGCTGGCCGCGTGTTCATGCCGAATGCGATTACAAGCAGCCGCTCCGTTTTGAGGATGAAGTCGAGGTGCAATTGCTGGTTTCCGAGAAAAAATCAAAATCGCTCAGCTATATTTTTCGCATTCGAAAATTGAATGTCTCGCCTGTCATGGAAGTCGCGCGCGGATCGCTCACCGTGGTTTGCGTGTCACATCACACCGGAGGAAAAATGACCGCCTGCGCCATTCCAAAAAACATCGCCGACCAAATTGAAGTTGCACCGCCGGAATTGCTCAAACCCTAACAGCGGCGGGCGGAACGCCACGGCTCCACGGCAGGCAGGATGCACGAGGTCCAAAATCAATTTGTTGGTCGCGGGCGCATGTTCCAACTTTTCACCACGCCGTTGGAAAAAACAATTTCAGCGCTGACGTAATCGCGTGGAATGTAATCGTGTTCCAATCGTTCGGACGGAAAACCGCGACTGCGCGAACCGGTCCAGTAACGAAACTCCTGCATGTAGGATCCGTAATACAGCCATCGCGTCGTTTCGCCCTGTTCGTTGGCCGATTTTAAAATTTCCGACGGCGGGCCCCAAGCGATATAAACGGCGTCTTGCGACATTCCAACCTTGATCTGGCCTTGATCGACGGACGTTTTGAACTCAGGCGATAAGGTGTTGTAAGCAGGCAGCCGTTCCGTCCGGCGTTTTTCAAACGTGCTTGTGGTAGCGCAGCCGACGAGAAGCAAACTCAAGCTAAGAAATAAGAATTTCACAATAATCAGACGCTTTGAATCTTAAGAGATTCATGCGCAAATTGGACGACAAACCCATTGATGTAAAGCACGCCTCTCCATAAACTCTTGTCATGAATTGGCTTATCTTTGCATTAATGACCGTCGTCACCTGGGGTGTTTACGGTGTTTTTCTTCACACCGGCCAAACGAATATGGGCGATCCAATCAATGGACGTTACAAAGCATTTCTCTTCGTTGGCCTCGCTTATTTCCTCACTGCAGTACTCGCGCCGCTCGCTTTACTCCTGTTCAAAGGCGCTTCCTGGAATTTTCCCGCCAAGGGAATGACGTGGTCGCTCGTCGCCGGAATCGTCGGCGCAATTGGAGCGTTTGGCGTGCTGCTTGCCTTTGGTGCAAAAGGCACGCCGCCCGTCGTGATGTCGATTGTTTTCGCCGGCGCGCCGATCGTGAACGCGCTCTATTCAATCTGGCAGCATCCGCCCGAAGGTGGTCTGGTTTCAATCAAGCCACAGTTTTTCATCGGTATTTTGCTCGCGGCAATCGGTGGTTGTCTGGTTACGTTTTACAAACCGAATCCGCCCGCGATGAAACCCACGTCACCTCAAGCTGCCTCCGCCAAACCAAACCAAAGTTGAAATGTCCGGGGGGTTCGCCAGTCGTGAAGAAATCGCCGCGCATCAACTTGCGAAAATTCGCGAATTAATCGCCGCTCTAATTCCGGCAAATCTGTTTTACGCCAAAAAACTTTCCGGAATCGAAACCAGTTTATCAAGCCTGGAAGCGTTCTCGCGCATTGTCCCGTTTACCACAAAACAGGAGCTTGTGGCCGATCAAGAAAAGAATCCGCCCTACGGAACGAACCTGACTTTTTCACTCGAACATTACACACGCTTTCATCAAACCAGCGGCACGACCGGCACCCCTTTACGCTGGTTGGACACGCCGGACAGCTTGAGCTGGATGGTGGAAAGTTGGGCGGAAATTTTTCGCGCATGCGGAGTGAGCCACAGCGACAAGATTTATTTCGCCTTTTCATTCGGACCGTTTATCGGATTTTGGCTCGCGTTCGATGCCGGGCAAAAGATCGGGGCGCTCTGTATTCCTGGCGGCGGGTTGGGCAGCGAAGCGCGCCTGAAGGCGATTCTCGAAAACAAAACCAATGTTCTTTGTTGCACGCCAACCTACGCGTTGCGCCTCGCCGAAGTCGCCGAGCGAGAAAACATTTCTTTGGAAAAATCATGCGTAAAAAAAATAATTGTGGCCGGTGAACCTGGCGGCAGCATTCCTGCCACTCGTGATCGCCTGGAAACGCTGTGGCCGGGAGCAAAAGTTTTTGACCATCACGGCATGACCGAGACCGGGCCGGTCACTTACGAATGTCCCGCGCAACCTGGCGTGCTGCATATTCTTGAATCTGCTTACTTCGCTGAAATCGTTGATCCGCAAACCGGTTTCACGATTTCTACCGGTGAAAAAGGCGAACTTATTTTGACGACGCTGGGCAGGACCGGTTCACCTGTCTTGCGTTATCGCACTGGCGACCTGGTTCAATCCGGCGACGGCTCGCGTTGTGTTTGCGGCCGGTTCGAATTAGCTCTCCACGGTGGTATTTTGGGCCGCGTGGATGACATGTTTACTGTCCGAGGGGTGAACATTCATCCATCTGCGGTCGAAGATGTGCTGCGTCGTTTCAAAGAAATTACGGAGTATCAAGCGACGGTCAAAGTCGAATCGAGCCTGGCCGAACTTTCACTTCTCATTGAGACAAACCCTGACACGGATGATTCAGAAAGGTTAACGCGACGCATCGAGAAAGAATTGCAAATGACCTTTAATTTGCGAATTCCCGTAGCGAAGGTCGCTCCGGGAACGTTGCCCCGTTTCGAAATGAAAGCGAAACGTTGGATTCGTGAGTAAGCCTCCTCCCCCGGTAGTGCCGCGAGACGCTACCATTACGTGGGATCGGCTGGCGCGGTGATCGAACAAAATAATTTTTTGAAAAATATGAAGTCCATTCGAGTTCACCAATTCGGCGGGCCGGAAGTTTTGACATTGGAAGATATTTGCACTCCGCAACCTGCCGCCAATCAAATTCTCGTGCGTGTTCGCGCCGTCGGTGTGAATCCAGTCGAGACTTACATTCGTGCTGGAACCTACCCAATCCTCCCCGCGCTGCCTTACACGCCGGGAAAAGATGCTGCGGGCGTAATTGAATCTGTTGGTAACGGAGTAAAATCGATTCGCGTGGGTGATCGCGTTTACATTTCCGGCACATCGACCGGATCTTACGCAGAATTTGCTCTGTGCGAAGTGGATGATATTCATGCGCTGCCGGAAAATATTTCGTTCGCTCAAGGCGCGGCGATCAATACCGCTTACGCGACCGCTTATCGCGCTTTGTTTCAACGTGCCAAGGCGCTCGCAGGCGAAACAGTTTTAGTTCACGGCGCGAGTGGTGGTGTCGGCACGGCTGCAACGCAAATGGCTCGCGCGGCTGGATTGATTGTTTTCGGAACGGCGGGAACCGAGCGCGGGAAAAAATTAGTTTTAGAAAATGGCGCGCATCACGTGCTCGATCATCATGAGTCGAATTATTTGGAACAAGCCGTGGCGCTGACGAACCGGCGCGGCTTCGACGTGATTATCGAAATGCTCGCCAATGTAAATCTCGCGAAAGATTTGACCGCCCTGGCCAAAGGCGGGCGAGTCGTCGTCGTCGGTAATCGGGGCAAAATTGAAATCAATCCACGCGATGCGATGCAACGTGACGCGCAAATTCTTGGAATGACTTTGTTCAACGCGAACGCTGGGGAACTCAAAAGTATTTTCGCCGCACTAGGCGCTGGACTGGAAAATGGCAGCCTGCGACCAGTGGTTGGAAAGGAATTTCCACTCGCCGAGGCGTCCCGCTCGCATGATGCCGTATTGGAGCCGGGCGCGTTTGGCAAAATTGTTCTGACCCTGTAATCACGGCAGGCTTCTTATCCCGACCTTTAACTTGCAGGTCGCTATTGTCGGGTTGGAAGCCGACACTAATTTTCGATGAAGTCACCGCAGTCATCACAGCCAAAAACGGCCGCCCTTCCGTTTGTCCAGATGGAAATTTGCATTTTGGCGGGGGGCTTGAGTTCGCGAATGGGACGGAATAAATCTCAACTCCGTCTCGGCCGCAAAACTCTTTTGACCCACATTCGCCAGTCCGCCCGCCCGCTTCAGTTGCCCATTCGCATCATTCGTCGCGACTTGATTCCGCGTTGCGGACCGTTGGGCGGGATTTACACAGCTCTAAAAACCAGTTCCGCAGAGGCTGTTCTTTTTCTGGCGTGCGATATGCCGCTCGTCAGCGAATCGCTTTTGACGCAATTGCTGGAAAAATTTCGGACAGCGCATCCCGCCGTTTTCACTTCGCGAAGTTCCGCCGTTGGTTTTCCATTTGTGCTCAGTGCCAAAACAGTTTCGTTGGTTGAACAACTGCTATCGGAAAAGACGTTTTCGCTCCAAAATTTAGCGCACAAATTACGCGCAAAACGGTTTTGTCCGGGACGGAAATTTGAGAGCGACTTACTCAATGCCAACACAACACAGGAATGGGCTGTGCTGCGAAAAGAATTCGCGAAAAAGAACTGAATGTTTGGCAAGGGCTGCTTGTCAATCAGCTGCGAAACGCTATGGTTGTCCCTATGTTATTTCTGAGTCTATTTTGCCTCATCCTTTTTTCGGGAGCGCAACTTTTGCCGGCTGCCACAGTGCAGTTGAAAGACAAAGCTTCGGTGTCTGGGAAAATCCTGGCCGAAAAACGCGACCAACTGGTGGTTGATATCGGCTACACCACGCTGGTGATTCCGCGCAGTCAAATCGTCAAGGTATTGCAAACGGATGCAGATCCCGTCAAAACGATGCCGATCGTCGATCCGGTCACAAAGGTCGAGAAAGCGGTTGAAACCAAAGTGGGAATGTTCTCCACTTCCGCAAAACCACCGCCGGAACGGAGTGTTCGCGATCTTGTGCAGCAACTGGGCGAATCAGTGGTCCAAGTGCGCACTCCGGGCGGTTTAGGCTCAGGATTTATCATCAACGAGGACGGGTTTTTGATCACGAACTTTCATGTGATCGAAGGTGAGACGCAGATTTCCATCGAAGTTTACCATCAAAAAAATGGCGAATTGGAGCGGCGCAGCTACAAACAGGTTCGAATTATTGCCATCAATAAATTCCAGGATCTCGCGTTGCTCCGCATCGAAGACAAAGACTCACCCAAATTTGGCCGCGTCTCGCTTGGCGATTCTGAATTGCTCTCGGTCGGCGAACGCGTTTTCGCCGTCGGAAGCCCACTCGGGCTAGAACGCACTGTCACCGAAGGGATTGTCAGCACTAAAACGCGCGAGATGCAGGGCGATCTGTATTTGCAAACCACGGCGCAGATCAATCCTGGCAACAGCGGCGGCCCGCTCTTTAACTTGCGCGGCGAAGTCATCGGAGTGACCAACATGAAAATTACTTTTGGCGAAGGCCTCGGTTTCGCGATTCCAATCGAGCAGGTGAAATTTTTCCTGAATCATCGCGACGCTTTCGCTTATGACAACGACAATCCCAGCAACCCATTCCGCTATCTTGAACCGCCGAGCCGCGTCAAACAGCAGATTCAGAAATAGCGAATTCCGGACAGCATGATTCAACTATGAAGCGACACTTCTTCTTTGCAGCCACCGTTTTTGCATTGGCTCTTTCCGCCCGGGCGCAAATTCCTTCAGCCGAAAAGCTCTTGCCTAATGACACGCTGATTTTGCTCAGCGTTCCCGATGCGGCGAAGTTTCGCACCGTTTTCAAATCCTCGTGCTACGGTCAACTCTGGAACGAACCGTCAATGAAGCCATTCAAAGATAAATTCGTGACCAAATTAATGGCGGATGTCGTTGCGCCCTTGGAGAAAGAGTTTGGCGTAAAGTTTTCGGACTACGAAGCGATGGCGCAAGGGCAGTTCACCTTCGCCTTGACTCGAAATGGTTGGCAGGGAAAAACCAACGAATCACTCGGCTGGATTCTCCTGCTCGACACAAAAGACAAAAGCGGTTTGTTGAAAAGCAATCTTACGGAGTTGAAAAAGAAATGGATCGATTCTGGGAAACAAATCAAAACCGACAAAGTTCGGGACGTTGAATTTACGACGTTAATCACTTCGACGGAGGACATTTCCAAGATTATGGAGAAAGTTTTTCCGCGAGCGAAGTCCGGTCCTGCTGAAGAGCCGAAGTCCCCCTCGGAAAAAATTGAAATCATGGTGGGCCAGAGCGGTTCGTTGTTGCTCGTTGGGAATTCAGCCAAAGTGATCGAGCAAATCCTGGTACACCAGGTGGGTGGACTGGCTCCTTCATTGAGTGATGAGGCGGCTTACGACGCAAACCACAATGCAATGTTCCGCGATGCGCCGCTTTATGCGTGGTTAAATGTGAAGCCGCTGCTTGAGGTGTTCAGCCGCGAAACTCCTGAATCTTCTTCGAGTAACCCGTTGATGCCGAAGCCCGATAAAATCATTTCTGCCACAGGACTCAATGGGCTGAAAACGGTCGCCTTCAGTTACCGCAACGCTGCCGAAGGAATGTCGATGCAACTTTCGCTCGGCATACCGGAAGCAAATCGCACCGGTCTTTTCAAAATGCTCGCCGCTGAACCCAAGGAAGCAACTGCGCCCGCGTTTGTTCCAGCGGACGTGACAAAATTTACTCGCTGGCGCATCAATTTGCCAAAAGCGTGGACGGGTCTTGAAACCATGCTGACCGAGATTTCCCCGGCCGTCGGAGGAGCTTTCAAATTGATTTTTGAATCGGCTGGAAAAGACAAAGATCCCAATTTCGATTTGAAAAAAGAGCTGGTGGGAAATCTCGCGGACGATTTGATTAATTACCAAAAAAAACCGACGGCTTCGACTGCGGCTGGTTTAAATTCGCCTCCGTCGATTTACCTGCTCGGCTCCGCGAACCCAGACAAGCTCGCGAACGCGATGAAAGTCGGTCTTTCGCTTCTTTCCCCCGCGCCGATTAAGGATCGCGATTTTCTTGGGCGAAAAATTTATACCATGGCTGGTTCGCCACTATTGGCGGGCGATTCCACAGAGCCTCCGCGCGGACTGGAATTCTCGGCGAGCGGTGGTTATCTCGCCCTTTCCACGGACACGACGATTCTGGAAGAGTTTTTGCGGAGCAGCGAAACGAAAGCCAAACCGTTAACTGAAACCGTTGGCTTCAAGGAAGCGGCCGAAAAAGTGGGCGGAACCGCGCTGGGACTATTCGGTATCAATAATTATTCGGAAGAAATGCGCGCGACCTGGACGGCGTTAAAGAAAGATTCTGCGACCCTTTCAGACTTGTTAAAAAATCCGGCGCTCGGCCCCAAAACGCCCGCTGAACAAAATCAAATAAATGCGTGGGCTGACTTTTCGCTCCTGCCGCAATACGACAGCGTCGCAAAATATTTTCACTTCTCCGTTTATGGCGGAAATTTCAATGCGGACGGTTTTACGGTTAAGTTTTTCTATCCCACACCGCCACTGCTGAAGTGAGATTTATTCCTGCGGATAAATCAGGATGCGATCGTGGACTAGAACCACGAGATCATTTTTCCCGTCACCCGTCACGTCAACCACCACCGCTTCACGGGGTTCGGTAACGTCATTGCGGCGCGAGCGGAAAGTGCGCTCTTCAAAAACGGGCCAGCGATTTGCTGGGACCAACTGATGCGGCGGCTCGAACATCACCAGGTCAACATAGTTTCTGGCGGTCTCGAGAAAAACGAGGTCTTTGCGTCCGTCGTTGTTCAAATCGCCAGAAATCACATCATTCAAACGCCCGTCCTTGATCGGAGTTTCATAGCCATCGAGTTCCGTGAAGTTCCAGGTTTTACCGCCCAGCTTCATCCAGGCCACGGCATTATTTCCGAGAAAGGCGATGCTATTTGCATTGGTCGATTTTAAACCGATGCTTTGTAGTTCAGTAAAATCTGTGACCGGCAAAAAAACATTGCGCACAACCTGCCAGACACCGGCTTTATCGCGCTCGCACAAAGTCAAAGCCTTGCGTTCCGCATCCAACAAAAATAAAAGTGGAACCTGGTTTGTTCCATTGGAAAGAGGCGTCGCGCCTACGATTCTCGAATTACTTGCTGTGCCATTGATTTGCTCTTTGACAATGAAGGACCACGCGGGCTTGGCTACCGTCCCTTTATTTTGCGTGTCCGATTTCAAAACCACCGCGCGCAGGAAATTTTTTTGGGCGAGGAGCAATTCCGATTTCCCGTCACCATCCACGTCCGCAGCGCTCAACCAGGGCAACTCAACGGAACCGCCCGGCGGAACGATATCCTGTTCATCAAAACTTTTTCCGGGCACCTGTAGCAGCACCTTGATTTTTTCATAAGGAACCAAAATTACGATGTCCGCGAGGCCATCCTGGTTCACGTCATGGATGGCGATCGAACTTGGATTGGACTTGAAACTTTCACTCAATTTTTGCGTGCGCGTTTTGTTATCAGCCGTTCGAGTGACCAACACGCGCCGATTTTCCTGTTCGAGAACCAACACCAAAGTCGGTTTTCCCTGAGGCTCAACCATGCCCACCGCAATCGCCAGCGGCTTGCCCTCGACTGGTAGAATTGTGGGGAACGGAATGCGCCCATTTTTGTCCAGACGACTGACACCGACCTGGCGTTCATCCGCACTGAGCAAAAATATTTCGGGAACTCCATCGCCATCCCAGTCAGCCACAGTCAAGTCACTCACGCCCGTCAAGGTGGGAAATCGTTTCAACGATTGAAGCGATCCGTCCGGATTCTGGTAATATACCGCCAACTGCCCGCTGTCCGGTTCGCTCACGAGCAAATCGGGCAAATGATTTCCATTGATGTCGGCCCAAACCACGCCACGGCGCGCGCGGCTCGTTTTGTTGAGTGGTAAAACTTCAAATTGGCCCTGCCGTAAATTTTCATTGAGCGGCTCGGCTTCTTTCAAAGTAAAATTAGAAACCTGCGCGCGACCGGAGTTCTGGGCAATGGTGATGACCTCCGTTTTGTGATCGGCATCCAAATCATCCGCCCAGTAGGAACGAATCGCGGGCAGCGCAAAATGGATTTCCGGCCCGAGTTGCCCTTCCGTGTTTTGCAGGCGGAATCGAAATGGATTCGGGCTGTCCCAATTCACCAGCAGGAGATCATCGCGGCCATCGCCATCGATGTCCAAAACCTGAATCGCCTTGACCACATCGGTGAACGGAATTTTTTCCGGCTCCGAAAGCGAATGATCCGGCTTTTGAAACAGCACATAAATCTGGCTGTCTCCCAACAAAAGCAAATCAGGAAGTTTGTCTCCATTCAAATCCCCGGAAACGAGCGCGTTCGCGGTAAATTGTCCATCAAGAATGGGCCAGCGCTTCGGCGCGCTCCAGTTATTGGTGCCCTCGTTTAATTGCATAACGAGTTCCTTTGGATCGCCGTAATACGCCAGATCTGGACGCTGGTCGCCGTTCAAATCCGCGACGACCAGGGAGGAAATTCTTTTTTCCGAAGCAATCGAATCAATTTTAAAACGAGATCCAGGTGGTAGCTCATTCAACTCGCGCTTGAACTCAACTCGTGGCGCCAAGGCGCGATTGGTCTGGCCGGATTGGTTGTAGAGCAAATTGATTTTTGACCGCGAATTGTTTACGAGGATTAAATCGCACCGGCCATCGCCATCCAAATCCGCAGCGTGCAATTGGCCGATCTGATTGTCGATTGGGAAAATTTCCGGGCCAGAGAATCCAAATCGGCTGAGGTTGGTTTCGCCACGACTGGAAAAAGTTCCAGCACCAATCAGCGAGAAAATTAAAATTTGTTTTAGGTGGAAGCTGAAGTCTTTCATCGTTTTCGTCACCACGGAAACTGCCATTGCTTGCGAACCTTCGCCAGTTTATTCCCCGAGCAGATGCACCGTGACGCGGCGGGTGTGCGGAGCGAGACGATGTTCCCAAAGGTAAACGCCCTGCCAGGTGCCGAGAGATAATCTCCCGTTCCCAATCGGGACGCTCAGATTGACAGCGGTCAAAGCGGTTCGCACATGGGCTGGCATGTCGTCTTCGCCTTCGCAGGTGTGGCGAAAAAGCGGATCGCCGTCGGGAACGAGGCGCGCGAAAAAATTTTCGAGATCGCGGCGCACTTCAGGATCGGCATTCTCCTGAATGACGAGCGAAGCCGAAGTGTGTTGAAGGTGCAGCGTGGCAAGACCAGTTTGAAACTTCGACGCCGCAACAAGCGCATTGACGTCCTGGGTAAATTCATAAAAGCCTCGCCCACGAGTCTTGATCACTATTTCATCGACCAATTGCCGGAGCATAAGCGACTTTAAGTCAGTGACGAGTCACCATGACACGAAAACGGATTAATTTCGAGTCGTGAGGACTTTTTCCAAATCAGGACTTTTTGGTTGGCCAAGCGTCAGAGCTTTTTGATAATGCCAACGGGCCAGTTCGATGTAAGCCGGTCGTTGCGTGGCGTAAATCACGGCCAAATTATGGTGTGCGCCAGCGTAATTGGGCTGCAATTTGATGGCCGCACGTAACGCCGCTTCAGCCGCGACGCGCTGCCCTTTTTGGCTCAACGTGATCCCGAGATAATTCTGCGTCTCGGCGTTCTGCGAATCAACTTTCGCGGAGCGACTTAAAACATTGAGCGCTTCGTCAAAATTTCCCTGCCGAAATTTCACCATGCCGAGAAGGGTTAAACTAAAAGCATCATCGGGATCAATCTGGAGAGCGCGTTGAATGTTTCCTTCCGCTTTGCCGATTTCGTTCAGTTCCAATTGGGTGGCAGCAAGATTACCCAGGATATAACTATTTTTTTCGTCCTGACGAAGAACATCGAGGTATTTTTTCTCAGCTTCGTCAAAACGTCTCGCAGCAAAGGCACGTTCCGCCTGTGCGACAAGCGCTCCCGCTCCGGTTGGTAATTCTTTGGATTTCTTGGCCGGGGTGGAATTGGCTGGAGCAAGCTGCGGCTCGCTCGGGACAAAGAGGGCAAGTTCTTCAGCGGTGAAAGGCATCGGACGAGCTTCCAACACGGAGAGACGGGCGCGTAATTGTTCCACCTCATTATTATTTTGTAGCTCGATCGACTTTGGTTCCTGTTTCGAGTGAGATTCTTTCCTGGCCAGCGGCTTTTTGTTTTCCAACTCGGTTTCACCTTTTGGAACAACTGATCCCTGTTCCAAGGCAACTTTTAACAGATCGCGTTCTTTTTGCAACTCAACCACTTTTTGTTCCATTTTAGCCAAAGCCTCGGGGCTGACACCATTTGGCCGGGCGGAGAGAGCTTCTTTAAGTTTCGCTTCGAGCACCGCTTTTTCCGACTGCAATCGACGTATCTCGTCCGCAGATAAATTGTTCTGAGGAATTGCATTGGAAACAACTATCTGGGCAGGCAACAGATTCGAGGTTCGGGGTGTGGGTGCAAGTTTCTCGTTCAAATAATTCAGCCGAAATTTCACTACATCCTTGTTCCAGTCTGGAAACTCGGCTTGCAACTTGATCAAAGCGGTTTGCGCCTTGCGATAAATTTCCGTTGCCGCTTGAATCTTCCCCTCCTGATTCAAGGTTTCCCCCTCTGCCACCAGTTCATAAATTCGTATGTATTCCTGGTCTGTATCTTCTGCGCGGGCCAGACAGGTTGCTAAAAGTATTATCGACAAAACCTTCTTCATAGAGATCGCATTTTAATTGCTCAATGCCCTTTGGCAACGATTAGTAGCGGCGGGCATCTCTTTATTTGAAGAAGAGCCGGACGTCGGCGCGGTGGACAAGCGCAGGAGGTTTGAAGTCGAGGATGAGCCGCTTTATTTGTGAGTTTTGCAGGGGCATTCGTTGACATTCCGAGGCGCACTATGCTAATTTCCGCCCAAATTGAAATGCTATGACCTCGTTCCTTAACGAACATGTTCTAGTTTTGAATCGGCTCTGGCAGGCAGTGAATATCTGCACGACGCGACGCGCGTTGACGCTCCTGTTTGAAGGCCACGCCAGTGTTGTGTTCAATGGAAACGACGGTGCCTTCCAGACGTTCAACTTCAACCAATGGCAGGATTTCTCCCGGCAAGAACCGCACCCGGAAAGCATTCACACTGTTTCCTTTCGAATCCGAGTGCCCCGCGTGATTCTGTTGGTGATGTTTGATCGTCTGCCGAAAAAGGAAGTGAAGTTTACCCGCCATAACATCTTCGAGCGCGATCGGAATACCTGCCAGTATTGCGGCAAAGTTTTTGAACGGAAGGATCTGAATTTAGATCACGTCGTCCCACGGGATCGCGGTGGTCCGACGACATGGGAGAACATCGTGTGCTCCTGCATCCCATGCAACACGCGTAAGGCGAATCACACCCCGCAGGAAGCCGGTTTGCACCTGGTTCGTAAACCGAAGCGGCCAAAATGGAGACCGTTTGTGCAAGTGAACCTCGGTTTGAGCCATCATGAAAGTTGGAAGCACTTTCTGGATCTGGCTTATTGGAACGTGGAGTTGGGTGCCGACGTCGATTAATCCCGAACTCCGAAGTTGGGTAGCGCATGCGGCCCGCGTGCTGGCTTGGGCGGCTCGCCCAAGCTTCGTTGCACACTTCCATCCGAAATCACTGGTGGCAAAAAGTTTGTGAGATGAAATTTTCGGCGGGCCACCGAAAATCGCACGCCAGCGGCGTGCGCTCCCCGGATTTCTTCGTCCCACATGTTCCCAACTTCGGAATTCGGGTTCAGTACGGCAGACTGGCCGCTTGATCGGGGGTTACCACCAAGTAATTCTGATCAAAACTTTCCCGAACGGTTTTCGGAGGGCGGATGTTTTGGGTCCGATCAAATTGCGGGATAATGGCGAGACTGATGGCGCGATCCATTAACAGTTTCTTGTAACCGGGATTGCAGCCGGAAACGACGACGAACTTCGACGGTCCTTCGCTGACCTGCTTCGATTCCTCCGATGACAAATTCGGAAAGGCCAGGAACAAAACAAAGGCACCGGCTTTGGGATGCGCCTTAACGACTTTGAAAAGCTGATCAGCGGGCATCGCTCCTCCAGTGGCCATCATCAGTGCCGGATTCCGTAAAACTTTCTCGCTCGCGGTGATTTGTATTCCATCATGTTTCTTGAGAGCGCGTTCGAATGAGTTCAATTGCGCCTCAACCAACGGCATCTTGTTGTGACTGGAATCCCAGCTAATGACCACGATTTCGCCTTTGTTGCCGAGCAGCTTGGCAGTTTCCTCCGCCGTGACGGCTCCCAAAGCCTGAGAAATATCCAGGTCGCTCTTTGGCACGTCACCGGACGACGTGTGATAAAGCCACGCACAAGTGCCGGCGATCACGACCAGCAGCGAAGCAACAACGGTAACTTTTTTGTTCATACAACAAGTTTTCCAAGTTCCATCAGGTCAATCAGGATCCCACATCCAGCGGGGATCGGATTTTCCATTTCCTCCGAAGGTCCCAGTGGCAGCCGGTCCCCCGGCAACACCAGTCGTACTGCCCGGACTCGCACCGCCGGTATAGTATTGCAAGCCAACCAGACTAACTTTCATGAGAGCCGCATGACCGTCCACAAAACCAAAATTACTTCGCTTGTTGTGTCGTCCGACCGGGCGTTGCGCGTCCGTGTCGTAGTACCCCACATTCACTGGCGTGCGCCAATAGAGGAACGATGAATCCGGCACTTCGATCCATTGGTTCGGGTCGCGATTGGAGGGATTGCTGATCAATCCCGAATCCGCAATGGGCACCGTTTCGGATGGTCTTTTGATTTTCGATACTTTGGTTCGATCATTATCCCAGTTTGAAAGTTGAGGATGACTTAGAGCGATGCCGAAGCCGCTTTTTACATTGGGACAACCAATGATATTGGTTGACGGTAGATAAGGCCGCAGCAAGTCCACCCACCAGGTAACACCACCGGGGAAAAAAGCACCGGGCGGCGCAGTCTTGAACAGATACAGAGTCACAATAAGATCGTTTTGATCGCTCGCGTACAAAGTGTAGCCCAAAGCCATTTGCTTCTGGTTACTCAGGCACTTAATAGCCAGGGCTTTGCCTTTGGCCTTGGCTAACGCTGGCAGCAGCAGACCGGCTAGAATCGCGATGATGGCAATGACCACCAGCAGTTCGATCAGGGTGAAGGCACCGCTCCGTGTAACTCGATGTTTCATATTTTTATTTGGCATGGCGAACCGCACACTCGTCTAGGGTATGCAGAGTGTGACAGCTTGGAAAAACCGTTTCAAGCATTCTCCGAGCAGGAATCTTCCCAACAAAAACTTTCAATCCTTTTGCAACCGTTTTCCACCACTCCATTCGTTTGGTGAGAAATGCAGGCCAGGTCAATTGCGCAAGCGGTAGAAGCGCACCGCGCCGCTGACGGCGTTGGTCACGACATTGTTCGTCCCGCTGACTGTTGGCACAGGCGAGACGATGCTCCAGACGTTCGTGTTGAGGTTGGTCTTGGACTCCAATGTGAAGCCGGGGAAGTTCGTCGCCCACGACAGCACGACATTCGTGTTCGCGCTGCGTTGAATTTTCAAGAGCGGTTGGGCAACGATAAAAACATTCCGCACCGATTCCGTGATGCTCTCCGAGCTGTTCTGGTAGCCGCCACGATAAAAACCGCGCGCGCGGATGTAGAAGTTCTGTCCGGTCGGCAAGTTCAAACCAGTCAAGAGCCAGTTACTGCCGGTGGTCGTGCCGTTTCCCAAGGGCGTATAGTTCACATTGTTGGTTGAAGATTCGAAGGTGACGCGCGCGAGTTGCGGGTTGGAGCCGCTTCGTGTCCAAGTCACGGTTGTTTGCGAGACCGCCAGGTTTTGTAGCGCGGCGGTGTCGTTCGATAAGCGAGAGAATTTATTACGCGTCTGTCCGCCGATGCTGTTGAAATTGCCGCCCGCTAAAATCTTGCCGTCCGCTTGCACCGCGATTGCAAAGACATCACTGTTCGCGCTCGGGTTAAACGAATCAGCCAATCCGGTCGTGGCATCGAGCCGGGCGATGCGGTTACGCGGCTGTCCGCCGATGCTGTTCGCTCCGCTGAACTGGCCGCCCGCTAAAATCTTGCCGTCCGCCTGCACCGCGATTGCCTCGACAGCATTATTCGCGTTCGGGTTGAAAGCGGTGTCCAGCGTGCCATCGGTGTTCAAGCGGGCGATGTTATTGCGCGCCACGCCCAAAACGGTGGTAAATGCGCCGCCAATAAGGATCTTGCCGTCGGGTTGAAAGGCGATGGCGAGAACATAGGAGCCGAGGGTGCCGAGATTGAGCGTCCGGTCGAGCCTGCCGTCGGTTTCCATCCGCGCGATATTGTTGCGCGTCACTGCGGCTCCCCCGTTCGGCGTGAGCGTGGTAAAATTTCCGCCTGCTAAAATCTTCCCGTCAGACTGTAGCGCGATGGCATAGGTATTGGCGGGCGCGCTCACA
>JBKJOA010000376.1:0-9438 GCA_046593365.1 Limisphaerales bacterium | reverse complement strand
GACCTGATTACTTTGCAACAAAGGTTGAAAGACCGGCAGCAGCTTGATGTGATTGGCGGCTTTGGTTATCTCGCTTCGCTGCCGGACAAAGCGGGCACGGCGGGGCATCTGGGTTCTTACGTGCAGATTCTTTGGGAGAAATATATTTTGCGCAAAATGATCCGCACTTGTTCGGATGTATTGGGTCGCGTTTATGAACATGAGGGCGAAGTCGATCAGCTCCTGGATGAAGTTGAAACAGACATTCTGAAAATCAGCGAAGAGCGGGTCGAAGAGCGTTCCATCAAAATCAAAGATCTGGTCAACCGCGCGATTGGCCAAATCGAAGAGATGCATCAGAACCAGGGAATGCTTACCGGGATTTCCACCGGCTTCCTCGATCTGGACAGAATGACAACCGGTTTGCATGGGGGGGAAATGATCGTGATCGCGGCGCGACCGAGTATGGGAAAAACTTCTCTGGCCATGAATATCGCGGAGCACGCCGCGCTGGAGCAAAAGATTCCGGTGGGCGTTTTCAGTTTGGAAATGAGCGCGGAATCGTTGGTGCTGCGCATGTTGTGTTCCCGGTCGCGAGTCAACTTGCGAAGCATCCGCGAAGGCTTTTTGGCGGAACGCGATTTTCCAAAGCTGACGGGTTCAGCGGGGAAGCTGGCGGGTTCGCCTTTGTTTATCGACGACACGCCGGGACTCTCCATTTTGCAAATGCGCGCCAAAGCTCGTCGCATGCACAGCCAGCACGGCATCAAATTGTTTGTAATTGACTACCTCCAACTGCTCCATTCTACTTCGCGCCGCGCGGAGAACCGACAGCAGGAGATCGCAGATATATCGAGCGGGGTGAAGAGTCTGGCCAAAGAATTGAATGTGCCGGTCATTGTTTTGAGCCAGTTAAATCGCGAAATGGAAAAAGACAAAAACCGCAAGCCGCGCCTGTCTGATTTGCGCGAATCGGGATCAATCGAACAAGATGCGGATTTAGTCGGGTTGCTTTACAAACCGAGCAGCGGCGAGGAAGAAGAAGGGAGTCAGGACCAGGAATCAGTGGCGGTGAACCTGTTGATTGCAAAGCAAAGAAATGGTCCGACCGGAGATGTAAATTTGACGTTCTTAAAAAATTATACTCGATTTGAAAGCGCTGCCAAAGTCAGTGCTGATGATGTCCCGATGGACAATTAAATGACGAAGTTACTGTCACGTTTTTGCTGGCTCGGAAGCCTGTTGTTTTCGGTTTCGACCCTCGTCGCGCAAACTTCCCTGACCGTTTCCAAAATTGAAATCGCTCACAAAGGACCGGCTTCGGTCAGCGATGAATTGATTCGCGCGAACATCCGCGTCAAGGAAGGTGATCCATTTCAGCGGGCGAGCGTCGATGACGATGTTCGAAATCTTTATGCGACAAAATTGTTCAACAACATCCAGGTCGGAGAAGAAATTACCGGCGATAAAATCAAGTTAACTTATCTGGTGCAAGGCAAGTTGCTCCTTACCGAAGTAAAATTCAGCGGCAATAAAAAATTCAGCAAACGCAAACTGCTGAAGAAGGTCACTTCAAAAGTCGGGCAGCCGATGGACGATTTAAAAATGTTTTCAGACGCACAGGAGATTCAAAAGAGTTATCAGAAGGCCGGTTATCAAAAGACCACCGTCAAACCGGTGCCCATTCCCGATGAAAGTTCTGGCCGAGCCACGGTCACGTTCGAAATTACCGAAACGCCGAAGGTGCGCATTCAGGAAATTCAATTTGTGGGAGGGAATGCGTTTCCTCAGAAAAAATTGCGCAAAGTTTTAAAGACAAAGCGTAAATGGATGTTTTCGTGGCTCACGGGAAGCGCGGTTTTGAAAGATGAGCAATTTGACAATGACAAAGCGAAGCTGATCGAATTTTATCAGGGCGAAGGATACATTGATTTTGAAATCAAGGATGTTCAGTTCGATTACATCACCCCGACGAAGTTGAATATTCGTTTCATCGTCTCCGAGGGAACCCGCTACAAAGTGGGCGACATCAAATTCAAAGGGAACAGTCTTTTTCCGACCAATGATATTTATAAAGGAATCGTGGTGGAAGGGAAGACGAGGAAAATTGAAATGACGGTCGGAAAAATCTTTACGCCAAAAGCTTTAAGGAAAGATGTGGAAGCGATACAGGATTTTTACGGCGCAAAGGGATATATCGACACGCGAGTCGCTGCGATCAAAAACGCCAACACCACGACCGGCACGATGGATTTGGTTTATGAGCTGATCGAGGGCAATAAATCGTTCATTGAAAAAATTGAGATCAAGGGAAACGACAAGACCAAGGACAAGGTGTTGCGCCGCGAACTGGCGGTTTCTCCGGGCGAAGTTTATGACATGGTGCGTGTGAAATTGAGCCGGGAACGTTTGGAAGGTTTGCAATACTTCGAAAAGGTGGATACGCAGTCTGAAGAAACCGATGTGCCCAATCGAAAGAATCTCGTGATCGGCGTGGGCGAAAAAAACACGGGCAACTTCATCCTTGGCGCTGGATTAAGTTCCGTGGACAGCGTTGTTGGATTCATTGAGGTTTCGCAGGAGAATTTTGATTTGTTCAAGCCACCCACATTTACGGGCGCGGGCCAGAAGTTTCGGTTGCGCGCGCAAGTCGGGACAAGGCGACAGGATTACCAGCTTACCTTCATTGAGCCTTGGTTTCTCGGTCGCAAGCTCGCCTTCGGAGTCGATCTTTATCATCGCGATCTCGGTTACTTGAGTGATTTATATGACGAGAGGCATACGGGCGGCTCGCTGAGTTTGACCAAAGCGCTCGGGAGCGAGTCTTTGATTGGCCGTGTGGCTTACACCTTGGAAAGTATCGATGTGAAAATAGACAAATCGCGCCATGTCGATACGACCTATTCCACGAACACCGTGACGACGCCTACGAACAGCGTCACTACAATTACTACTAACAAAGCGAACATCTCGCAGGATATTTATGATGAAGGTGGACAGCGGCTCATTTCCAAGTTTGGAAGCTCAATTGCGTATGACACCCGTAACAACAGCCTGTTGCCCGAGCGAGGTCAGCGCACGGAATTGTCCGGCGAAATTGCCGGTGGCCCATTGGGCGGCGACACCGATTTCTATAAAGTTGAATTAAAGAGTGCCTGGTATTTTCCGGGCTTCCTTCCGGGTCACATTCTGGAAATTGTCGGTCAATCCGGCTTTGTGAAGGCTTATGGAAACGGCGACCGGGGGCGCGATCGTGTGCCGATATTTGACCGTTGGTTTTTGGGCGGGCTCTATTCTTTGCGCGGCTACAAGTACCGCGATGTGGGACCTCAGGATGAGTTTGGCGAACCGCTGGGCGGCAACAGCTATTGGTTCGGTTCAGCGGAATACAGCATCCCTATTATTGAACGATTACGCTTTGCGATGTTCTATGATGTTGGAAATGTTTACTCGGGCGCATTTAGCTTTGATCCAAAGGGGCGTGGATTTTACAATGATAACTGGGGTGTCGGGCTGCGGATCAACATCCCGCTCCTTGGGCCGTTGCGTTTGGATTACGGTTTCCCTTTGACTCACGACAAAAATTTGGGGGGCCAGGGGCGATTTAATTTTGGAGTGGGATTTAACACTAGATTTTAAGGACACATGAAACAAAAATTTGGAAAAATATTCTTGGCGCTCGCCGCAGGTTTATGGCTGGCCTGTAGCGCGCACGCAGAAACAAAAATCGGGCTGATTGATCTGCGCAAAGTCTTCGACAATTATTACAAAACCAAGCAAGCGGATTTGAATCTGAAGGACGAAGCCGCGGACCTGGAAAAGCAGCGTCTGGAAATGGTGGAAGATTTTAAGAAGGGCGAAGCCGAATGGAAAAAACTTTTGGACAAGTCCAATGACCAGGCCATCGTCGCCACGGAACGGGCCAACAGCAAACAGGCTGCGGAAAGCAAGTTGTTGGAGTTGAAAAATTTGGAGCAATCCGTCGCGCAATTTGAGCGCAGTTCGCGCGCCAAGCTTGGTGAAAAACAACGCCGCAAGCGCGATGCAATCCTCCAGGAAATCCGCGATGTCGTGAATGCCAAGTCCAAAGTCGCCAGCTATACAATGGTGCTGGACAGCGCAGCGGCGAGCATTAATGACACACCCGTCGTACTATATAACAACGGCGAAAATGACATGACCGAATTGGTCCTGAATCAACTCAACGCCTCCGCGCCTCCGCTTTCGAAAGTTGAAGAGAAGCCTGCGACTCCAGAAAAAAAATAGTTTTTTCTCCAATCGGTTGGTCGGACTCGAAGGAAAGCGCAACCGCTAACACGGACGGTGACCGCAGTCCGTTTCTTTGAGGTGCTCTTCGTAAAGAGCCATCTGCTCTTCTGGCGTCAGTTCTTTGGCCCGAGCGGAATCTTTTGTGGTGCTAAGCTCTACCCCGTCTGCGTGCAATTTTGCGGCGTCCATCTCGACTTTGAGGTCGGAAGTCTTTTCATCTTTCTGAAATGTATTCGGGCTTTCCATTTTCAAGTGCTCCTGGTTGTTCCCTCTATCAACATACTATCGGTTCATTTATCTCCCGGTCGTTTCAGTTTGACTCTCTCCATCTGCATCTTGCCTTCCGCCAATTGCTTCCGAAACCCTTTGGAATAGCTTATCCATGCACCCTTTAACGTGTAGCGCCAGACGGTCCGTTCGACGTTGACAAATTTGCTTAACCCGAGCCTTTCCATCCCCGCCGCCTTCATCGCCTGCATTGCTTCGCAAGTTTAACGAATCACGCAAAGACATTAGTTTCTAAATGAATGCCTGTCACGCTTCTTGAGTGTCGTGATCAAATTTGAATCCAGCTTGTTCCTTCAATCATCTCTCCATTGCTTCCCATTGATTTTTGATGTGCTCCTGTCACTCTCCTCCTGTGAACCATGAATTGAACTTGCCCCACTCTACTGTCCAAAAAGTCGTAACCGGAAACCTTCAATCTCGACGCGGCTTTCTCCAACGAGCCGCCGCGCTCGCAGGTGTCGCAACGGTTGGGTTTCAGCAAACTTTGCGTGCGGAGGAAAATAAACCAATCCAGGGTTTCGAGAAAACGGTCGATGATCCGAACGCATCAAAAGGGTGGCAACCGTTTTCGGACAAGAAAATTCGCGTCGGGATTGTCGGTTATGGCGTTTGCAAGTTCGGCGCGGCATTCGGTTTTCAAAATCACCCGAACGTTGAAATTGTGGCGGTTAGCGATTTATTGCCGGATCGCGGCGCGGAGTTGGCCAAGATTTGTCGCTGCAACAAGAGTTATCCTTCGCTCGAAGAACTTGTCAAAGACGACAAGATCGAAGCTGTGTTCGTTGCAACGGATGCGCCGAATCATGCACGCCACTGCATCGAAGTTTTGAAACACGGCAAGCATGTCGCTTGTGCCGTGCCCGCCGCCTTTGGATCGCTCAAGGAAGCCGAGGAGTTATTCCGCGCAGTTAAGAAGAGCGGTCGCAAATATATGATGTTCGAAACCTCCAGCTTCCATGAGGATCTTTTTGCCATGCGCCAAATCTACAATGCCGGCGGCCTGGGTAAGCTCGTCTATTCTGAAGGCGAATATTATCATTACATGGATACACCAATTGATTCCTACAAAGGTTGGCGCATAGGCCTGCCGCCGCAATGGTATCCAACCCATTCCAATGCTTATTACAATTGTGTAACAGGGGGAAGCTTTACTGAAGTTTCCTGTATCGGCATGCCCAGCCAGATCGAACACCTGCGTCCGGCCAACAATCGTTACAAGAATTCATTTGGGACCGAGGTCGCTTTATTTCGAACCAGCGAAGGTGGAACCTCGCGCATGGCTGTGAGTTGGGACACTCCTGGTGCGGGCGGGGAGATGGGCCGCATTCGCGGTCAGCGCGGTTCTTACTACGGAAAATACGATGGCTTGGAAAAAGTTCTGCCCGACACGAACCGCCCTCCCTTACCTCCTGGCGTCGCTGGCGGTGGCCACGGAGGATCACACGGTTATCTGATGAACGAATTCGTCACGGCTATCCTCCAGGACCGAACGCCTCTCGTGGATATTATCATGGCGCTGAACTTGACCGTCCCTGGGATTGTTGCTCACCAGTCTGCTTTGAAAGGCGGCGAGTTGATGAAAATCCCGCAGTTTAAAATTTGATTAGCGGCAACCAAGTGTTTTCGATTTTAACGCAAAGTCGCAAAGACGCCAAGGGGTGGAGGAGAAAACAGAGTGCAAAATCGAGTCACCGTTTGGTGAACGGTTGGTGGCTGGTAAGACCCGCTTTTACTTTGCGTCTCGCGGCTTTGGGGTAATTGCTTTTCACGGCATGTTTACGGCTTGGAAGTCGGTGCGCTGCCCTCGCCGTCAAATGATGCGCGACGGCGCACGGCGCGTTCAAAAGTTATTGCCATCGATTCAACCGCCCAATTTAACATAGGGCCGACGTCGGGCAAAAAACAAAGTGTTCCGACGTGGGTGATTCCGAGCTACCTAGAAATCGCCCATTTAATTTTTCGGGAAGGTTTCTTAAAATTCAAAATAAAGGGTTGCGCCACGGATGGTTTGCACCTATTAGTAACCCGTCGAAGGTCAAACCGTTGCACGCAGTAAATCAAAATTCGTTTTCGTTGCAGGCGGTTCCCCACTTCAAATTTTTTAAATCTTAGGGATTTTTCGTGGAAATGGACTTTTTGATACGCACTAAATATATATGAGCACTGAGTCGAATGGCACCACGGATTCTGGTTCCGGTTATTTGGAAATCTCTGAAAAGGGTTTCGGTTTCCTCCGCACCAAGGAGAATCATTTTCATCCGAAGCCGAGCGATATTTTCGTCACGCCAGACACCATTAAAAAGAATTTTCTGCGCGAAGGGTGTCTGGTCGCCGGGGAAACCATGCCGCCGCATCGTGGCAACAGCCCGCAATTGAAAAGCGTTGAATTGGTCAATGACCTGCCATTCGAGGAATACACCAAGGCGGTGCGCTTCGAGAATCTGACCACGATTGATCCAATCGAAAAATATAATCTCGAAACCTCTCCTGATTTGCTCGAAACCAGAATCATCGATTTGGTCACCCCAATTGGCAGAGGCACCCGCGGATTAATTGTTGCTCCGCCCCGCACGGGAAAAACAACCATCCTCAAACAGATTTCCAACGCCATCACGACGAACCATCCCGATGTCCACGTCATTGTGTTGCTCATCGACGAACGCCCCGAAGAAGTCACCGATTTTCAACGCTCCGTCAAAGCAGAGGTTGTCGCTTCATCGAACGATCAGGATTTGGAAACGCACGTTCGCTTATCGCGTTTTACCATCGAGCGCTGCCGTCGCATGGTCGAGAGCGGAAAAGACGTGTTTGTTTTGCTCGATTCCATCACCCGCGTTGCACGCGCTTACAACAGCGTTCACGGTGGCAGTGGTCGAACGATGACCGGTGGCGTTGACGCGCGCGCTTTGGAAATTCCGCGCAAGATGTTCGCCTCGGCACGCAAGATCGAAGAAGGCGGTTCGCTCACCATCATTGCGACGGCACTCGTTGATACCGGTTCGCGCATGGACGAATTGATTTTCCAGGAATTCAAAGGCACTGGAAACATGGAATTGATTCTCGACCGCAAACTTTCGGAACGCCGCATCTTTCCGGCTCTCGACATTCCGAAGAGCGGCACGCGCAAGGAAGAAAAATTATTTCCAGCTAAAAACATGGAAGCGATTCGCAAGCTTCGCCGCACCATGGTGGATCTCAATCCGGTCGAAGCGATGGAAACGTTGCTCGCCGCTTTGAAGAAGCACAAGACCAACGACGAGTTGCTTTCGAAGTTGCAGCAGTAATTTTCCCTCCGCCTATGTCCGCCGAACGCCATCGCCGTTCCGGAAAGTCTCGACCGAAGACGGATCGCATGCCTCTCTCCCGTCCGCCGTTGGAGCGGATGATGAAGATTCATCAGGCGATTCAATCGGGCAAATTTCCCAACGCGACTTCCCTCGCGGGCGAACTGGAGGTCAGCACCAAATCCATTCATCGCGATTTGGAATTCATGCGCGACCGGATGGGGCTTCCACTCGAATACGACAAAGCGCGTAACGGTTATTTTTACACCGAGGAAGTAAACGCCTTTCCGACATTGCAAATTACGGAAGGCGAATTGTTCGCGTTGATGGTCGCGGAAAAATCGTTGCAGCAATATCGTGGCACCACCTTTGAAAAACCGCTGATCAGCGCCTTCAAAAAAATGGCGTCATCATTGCCGGATACAGTTTCGCTCAACCTCGCCGAGTGGGAGCAAACGATTTCCTTTCGCACCAGTGCCGAGCCGATTCTAAAACTTGAAATCTTTGATGCCCTGGCCAAAGCCACCTCGCAACGGCACCAGCTCAAGTTGACCTACCGAAAGCCCGGGAAAAAGGAAATGGAATCGCGGCTGATTGATCCATATCACCTCGCCAATATCAACGGCGAATGGTTTCTCTTTGCCTATGATCATGCGCGGAAAGATATTCGCACGTTTGTCCCGGCGCGCGTTCATGCCCTCGAAAAAACGGGCAAAACATTTTCTCGCTCCGAGAAGTTTTCTTTGGAGAAGCGATTGCGCGACAGCTTTGGAGTCCACTCAGCCGATGGCGAATTTGACGTGGTGATTCGTTTTAAAGAGCAGATCGCCGATTATATCCGCGAAAAAAAATGGCACGAGTCACAGCAGTTGATTGAACTGAAAGGTGGCGGCGTTGAGTTGCGTTTGAAGCTGTCGAGTCTCTCAGAAATAGAACGCTGGATTTTGGGTTGGGGTGGCGATGCCATTGTCGCCCAACCGGACGAACTGGTTCAGTCGGTAAAAAAGGCTGCTAAAAAAATCCTCGCATCCGCGTCTGGCCGTAGCGACATCTAAACAACGTGCCAAGTCCCGGTCGTGGGTCGATACGTTCTCCCGAATAATATAAATTAGAGGAAGATTGCTCGCTCCATTGAGTAAAGTGGGACAAACCGGCTTTTACTCAAGTGACGACGAACGAGCGCGATGGGCGCAGTGTGCGCACAGAACGCTGGCGTTACACCGGGTGGGATGGTGGTAAAGCCGGAGCCGAACTTTATGATCATGATAAAGACCCGCGTGAATTAAAAAACCTGGCGATAGATTCGCGCTACGCGAAGACGGTTGGAGAATTGAAAACGCTTTTGAAAAAGTAGTTCTTATTGATGTCCCGCGACGGATGCGACGGATGCGAAGGAAGGAAGGAAGAACTTAACATCAGAACTTCTCAGATTTTCTTCTTCGCAACCTTCGCGTCCATCGCGGGACACTTTTTCCAAAATCAAAATCCCAGCAGGCGTCCACCTTGATAAGTGATGAAAGCGAGCACCCACGCCAGTACGCCCATGTAAACCCATTGGAAGATTGGCCATTTCCACGAATTGGTTTCGCGGCGCACGATTGCCACGGTGCTGACGCAT
>JBKJOA010000154.1:0-13295 GCA_046593365.1 Limisphaerales bacterium | reverse complement strand
GGCTCTTCTCGCCCCGCCGCAAAAGTTAAACCCGAACTTCGAAGTTGAAACGTCATAGAGAACGAAGATGGGGAGCGCACGCCGCTGGCGTGTGGTTTTCGGCGGCGCGCCGAAAATTTCGGTAGTGGCTCGAGTTTGGTTGGGAGTTCCGCCTTTAGGCGGTCCGAAACCGCGTCAACGCGGAACTCCAAACCCGCAACGAATTCAAATTGAACCACTACGAAAACTTCGTTCCCCATTATTTTTCTCGGAAACACCGGAAAGTGAGTGTGACGAAAGTTGGACGCGACGTCCGAACTCGCACGCGGGACGCGTGCGCTCCCGTTTCAACTTCGGACTTCGGTTTAAAGAAACCATAAACCAGAGCCAAACACAAAATTCCGGATACGTCCGATTGCGGGCGCAACTGGCGATTGCGCGGGTGCAAACGCGACCGGCAATAATACTTTTGGCGCTGGGAAATCAGCCAGCAGAGTTTGCTGGTTTACTTTTGGCGCTTTCCAGTTCGCAGTTGCCCTAATTCATCAGAATTCCACGCCTCATGTAGGTGGGCATATCGAGGTCTTCTCCGCGGTGGATCGTCGGCTCGCTTTTGGCGAAACGGCCCTTGGAAACAAGCTCCAGGCCAAGCTCTTTCTGGCGCATGCGGACGGACGGTTTCCTGGTCCGCCCGCCTGCTTGTTTCATAAGCAGTTCGCCCTTCTTTTCATCCGACATTTCCGGGGCGGGCGCGACGAGACGTGACGCCGGGCGGGAGGCAGGCGCGGGATCGAGAAGTTGCGAGTCCGGTTCTGACTGAGGCGGATTGGGATGAGTGGCGCGCGGGTTGGCGCGTAGAGCAGGAACGGTTTTTTCTTCACGCTTCCCTTTGCCCGATGCAACCAAAGTCACGGACAAGCGGTTGGAAAAGGTTTCGTCAATGATTGCGCCGAAAACGATGGTCGCATTTTCACAACGGCCATTGATTTCCTCCATGACCTCGTTGACTTCCGCAATGGTCAAATCGCCACCGCCGGCGAGGCTCACCAAAATGGATTCTGATTCGCTCAAGAGCTGGCCGTTTTCCAACATGGGATGGGCGAATAATTTTTCGGCAATTTGTTGCGCGCGTTTTTCGCCGGTGGCTTCGGCGGTGGCAAAGGAACTTTCAGAATGCGAGTTGCGCGTGGCCGAGGCGAGGTCGGCAAAATCGACGTTGATCAAACCGGTCTGGGTGAGGAGGCGCGAGATTCCAAACACACCTTGCGCCAATAATTCGTTGGTGACGTTGAAGGTGTTGAGCACGGTTGTTTTCGCGTCGATCAATTTGAAAACTTTCTGGTTCGGCAAACAAATCACGGCGTCGGCGGCGGATTTGATTTGTTGCAAACCGAGTTGCGCCTGGCGCTGGCGGCGTCCGCCTTCAAAGTCGAACGGCATGGTGACAATTCCGAGGACGAGCGCACCGGAATCTTTCGCGGCACGGGCGATGACCGAACTGGCGCCCGTGCCAGTCCCGCCTCCGAGACCCGCGACAATGAACACAATTTCTGTCTCTTTGCAAAACTCACGCAACGTATCGAAATCGCCTTCCGCAGCGGCGCGGCCCACTTCAGGATCGCCTCCCGCCCCGAGGCCGTGAGTAAGCGCCGCACCCAGACAGAATTTTTCCGGCACCGCGCAGTCCGCGAGGGATTGCGCGTCGGTGTTCATGGCCACGAGTGTCACGCCGGGGAACGGCTGGCGCGCCATGAACCCGGTGGCGTTGCAGCCCGCGCCGCCCACGCCGAACACTTTGATGGAAATTTTTTGGCGGTGGCCCGGCGAATTCAATTCAGGGGAATGATTCATAGGTGAGCTGGTCTGCTTATTTTTTGAAAATTTCAGAAATGGTTTTCAGACCGGTGGAAATCAACCCGCCGCCCGCCCGGCGTTTCTGCTGGAGCGAACCGAATTTCGCGAGACCGATGGCGGTGGCGAATTCGGGTTGATCCAACGCGGAAGTCAAGCCGTTGATCGAATTGGCTTTGCCGAGCGAGGCCGGGAGCTGGAAAATTTTCTCCGCGAGGTCCTGAATTTGCGGGATGCGCGCTCCGCCTCCACAAATAAAAACTCCGGCACGGACGTAATCGAGCAAACCGGCTGACGCCAGATCCTGCTCAATAATTTGAAAAATTTCTTCGACGCGCAACGCCATGACGCGGCGTAAATGTTCGAGGTTGATCGGTTTGCTGGTTTGGCCCATCTCGCCGTTGATGGTGATGGTTTTGCCTTTGACCGCCTCGGTGAGCAGCGCGGAGCCGTGTTCGATTTTCAACTGCTCGGCGCGACCCATCGGCACTTTCAGACCCATCGCCAGATCGTGGGAAACATGATCGCCACCGAGCGCGAGCACTCCGGTGTGTTTGATAATCCCGTCGCAATAGACCACGTATTCGGTCGTGCCTCCGCCGAAATCAATAACAAGCGCGCCGAGTTCTTTTTCCTCGTTGGACAGCAAAGCGAGCGATGAAGCCATGCCGGTGAAAACGACGTTTTCAATTTCCAATTGCAGTCCGCTGACGACGCGCATGGGATTTTGCAAACGATTGATGTTGCCGTGAATCACATGGACATCGACTTCAACCCGCGCGCCGCACATGCCCACCGGATTGGTAATTCCGTCCTGGCCATCGACGTGAAAATGCTGGCGGATCGCGTGAACGACGCTGTTCTCGGTCGGCAAATTAATCGCCTTCGCGTTTTTGATGACGTCTTGAACATCTTCTTCCATGATCTCGCGGTCGGCGGAAACGACGGGATGAACGCCGCGATTATTAAACCCGCGAATGTGATTTCCGGTGACGCCCAGATAGACGCTGCGAATCTCGGCATTGGACATTAGCTCGGCTTCGACGATGGCATTGCGAACATCTTCCTCGGCCAAAGAGGGATCGGCGATTTCGCCTTTGCGCACGCCGCGGGAACGCGCCTGGCCGACACCGATGATGTTCAACACGCCGGCTGAATTGATTTCGCCGACGATGGCGCAAACTTTGGAGGTGCCGATTTCCAAACCGACAATGATGTTGGATGAATCAAACATTTTTTTTCCTGTTGGATGAAGGTTTGGCAGATTTGGAGCGGACGGGCGGAAGGGAAGCTGCCTCGATGAAGCGGAGTGGCACGTTGTTGGAAATCGAAAGATCAAGCGAGGCAATGGCCTTGCCCGATTTTTGATATTGATCGAAAACCAAATGCCAGCGGCGGATCTGGGTTTCGAAGGAGCTCAGCGAAAAAATAATCTGGCTTCCGTGACTGGTGGTGACTTCAAGAATTTCAGGAGTTGTCACGGTGATGCGCTGCAACTCGGCCAAACCGGCCATCGGCGAATGATCGAATTCAGAAATAAAATTGAGCGCGGCACGGACTTGCAACGACTCGATCTGCCGACCCGGTCGCAAGTCGCTTGCGGCCACTCCTGAAATGACGGGAAACGAAATATCGTTTTGAATCGCGAGTGGAACGGCGCGCAATTTTGGATCCAGCGGCAGCATGACAAATCCCAATTCGTCCACATGGTAAATCACCGACTCATAACCGCCTTGCCGACGCAATTGCATCGTGACCGCCTGCGCAACCGGCTCGCGCTCGGTCACCCGGAGCCGCAAGGTTTTCGGAAGCACGCGCTCCACGGCAGCGGATTTAACCAGCGGAAGCAACTCGAGATCGCGTTTGACCCGCATTAAATCAAGCGCCAAAAGATTTTGTCCCGGCTTGATCGCGGCCCAACGACGAAAATGTTCAGAAGCGATCACGCCGTCCGTTTGAACATCAACCTGTTGAATCGCGAAGGCGTCGTTCTCGTAAATCATACAGTTGAGCAGCCATTCACCGCCGCGCCAAAAGACAAACAGGATGACGACAAGAGCAAAGGCGATGCTTAATCCCATTCCCGCCAGACGAAACCGCGCCGCGCGAGTCTGGCTGGAACGCAATTTTACATCCAGCAGTTGCGGCCGGTTAAAGCGTCGATTTTTTTGTTTCCGTCTGAGCCACATTTTATTTCGAGGATGCACGATGCATCGCTAGATCAACCATGGTCTGGCAGAGCTGGGCGTAGCTGATTCGGGCCGCCGCCGCCGCTTCTGGCAACAGGCTTGTCTCAGTCATTCCCGGCAGCGTGTTGACTTCGAGTACGATCGGATCACCGTTGGCGCGCACCATCACATCGACGCGGGCATAATCACGACCCCCTATCGCATGGAAGGCGCCGAGGGCTGCTTCCTGAATTCGCTTTGTCGTTTTCGCATCGAAGTCCGCCGGGCAAAAATGTTCACTCGCGCCGGGCGTGTATTTATTTTTGTAATCGAATTCGCCCTCCTTGACTTTCACTTCGACCACCGGCAGCGCCTGGCCGTCGAGAATGCCAACCGTGGTTTCGCGTCCCACGATTTTTTCTTCCATCAATACTTGTGAATCAAAGCGGAGCGCTTCGGCCAGCGCTTCGTGCCATTGCTCGACGCGATCGACAAATTGCAATCCGACGCTGGAACCCTGCCGCACTGGTTTTAAAATGGCGGGCGGTTGCCAACCGAGCGGCCAACTTGCGCTGGCGGAATCAAAAACCTCAAACTTCGCGGTAGGAACCCCGGCGGCGACGCAACGTTGCTTGGTCAAAACTTTATCGAACGCGAGGCGACTCGCGGCCGGATCGCAACCGGTGTAAGGCACGCCCAGTTTTTCGAGTTGGTCCTGGACGGTGCCGTCTTCACCGTAGGTTCCATGCAAAGCCAAGAAAACCACGTCCGTTTCCGGCGGCAAAGACCAGTTGGCATTCACAGGATCAAGTTCATGAACGGTGTGACCTAGTGAGCGTAAAGAGTTCGCAGCGGCAGCGCCGGTGCGCAGCGAGACTTCGCGTTCAGCCGAAGGTCCGCCCAGCATCACCGTGATATTCAATTTTCTTCCAACATTCATCCGTTATTATTCTCCGACGATTTCCACTTCTGTTTGCAAATCCAGCCCGCGCGCTTCTTTGGCGCGAGATTTAATCAGCTCAATCAGATTTAAAACGTCCGCCGCCGAGGCAGCGCCATCGTTGACGATAAAATTTCCATGCACTTCAGAGACACGGGCGCTGCCGATTCTGATCCCTTTCAATCCGAGTTCCTCGATTAATTTTCCGGCAGAAATCGTTTCGGGATTCTTGAAAATGCATCCGGCGCTTGGCTCTTTCGGTTGTGAAGCCCAGCGCTTGGCGCTGTAAGTTCTCATCCGTTCAGCGACCATTTCACCCGGCTCCGGGGAACCTTTGAGCACGGCTGAAAGCGCAACGTGACTTTTTAGGAGAGAACAATTTCGATATTCCACTTCGAGGCCACTGCGCTTCAATTCCTGAATATGGCCAGCGCAATCCATAATCCGAATGCTTTCCACCACGTTGAACATCGCCGCGCCCATCGCGCCCGCGTTCATGCGCAGCGCGCCGCCCAAACTTCCGGGAATGCCTTCCAAAAATTCGAGGCTGCTGAGATTATTTTTGCGGGCTTCCACTGAAATGGCTTTCAGTTTTGCCCCCGCACCACAGCGAAGAAGGTCACCATCAAATTTAATTTCGGAAAACGAGAAATGCCCAAGTGAAACCACGAAACCCCGAATGCCGGAATCTTTGATCAAAAGATTTGAACCGCGCCCGAGCAGAAAAAACGGGAAATCTTTTTCCGCGCAGAATTGAAGAATTTGCGCGAGGTCCGATTCTGAGGCGGGTTCAACGTAAAAATCAGCCGGGCCTCCGACGCGCAAAGTGGTTTTTTTGGCGAGCGGTTCATCGCATCGCACGGGGGTGCTCGAAGAGAGCCTCAAGGCCAATTCTTCTGCGAGTTGCTCTTTGGACATGGCCATTGTTTCAAACATGCGCCGCCTCCGTTTGGTGGCGATTCAGCGGGTTGGTTTGTGACAAATCAGTAGGGCCGTCCGACTGCTTTTTCAAAGCACGTTGTGAATTCGGCGCACTAATTTGAGCGAGAATGCAATCAGCGATTCGTTCCGCCGCCTGCGCGGAATGCCATTTGGCCAGAGCCTGCTGCATCAAGAGGCGTTGCTTCGAATTTTCAAGAAGTCCAACAATTATTTGCGAAAGCTTCTCGGGCGTCGCACTGGATTGCTCAATCATGGTTGCCGCACCTGATTCGACAAATGCCAGCGCGTTGTAAAACTGGTGATTATCTGTCGCCGCAGGATACGGAAGTAAAATCGTGGGAAGTTTCATTGCGGCCAGTTCCGCGAGGGACGATGCACCGGATCGACTGATGGCGATGGTCGCCGCCCCGAGTGCAAATTCCATTTCGGTGAGGAACGGTCGAACCAGCGCTTTTCGATGGTGCGCAACGTAGGCGGTTTGAACTTTTTCAACATCGTTGGCTCCGGTCAAATGCAGGAACTGCAAATCGGGCGCGCGCGAAATTAAGTTGGGCAGCGCGGCCAAAATGGAATTATTAATTCCGCTCGCGCCCTGACTTCCACCCATCACGAGAAGGACTGGCTGATCGGCGCGAAGTCCGAGCGCCATGCGCGCGGAAGATGGCTCTATCTCCTCCAGAAATTGCGAGCGAACGGGCATGCCTGTGACGTGTGCCCGGGCAATGCTCATGCGGCCGGATGATTCGTGAAAATAAACAAACGCTTCATCAACAAAGTGGGCGAGCCAGCGATTCGCGCGACCGGGAATGGTATTAGATTCATGCAAAAAAGTTTTTGCTCCAAGTTTTTTTCCGGCCAGGATCGGTGCGGCACTGGTGAATCCGCCCATTGCGAGCACCGCTTGCGGCACTTTTTTGCGGAAAAGATTTTTTGCACTGCAATACGATTTCGCGAAGCCGGAGAGGAATCCGATCACGCCGCCGCGAGTTAATCCGACTGCGGGAAGAGTTTCCACTTCAATACCAATCAAAGATTTGACGGCCTGTTGATCCACTTCCTTGGGCGAAATCAACAAGGTGACTGCACAATCACGGCGGACCAATTCTTCAGCGACGGCCAGCCCCGGGAACAGATGGCCGCCTGTGCCGCCACACGCAATAGCAATGAAAGGAGATGAAGTTTTGCGTTGCATCAGGTGAGTTGTGGAGCAGCGGCTTCTTCGTCGAATGGGTTGGCTTTTTTTCGCGTCGTTTCCAGCGCCTGACGCGCGACGCTCAAAAGAATTCCGACAGCCACGAGCATGGCTAAGAGGTTTGATCCGCCATAACTGATGAATGGAAGCGGCATCCCTTTATTCGGCAACGTGCTGGTGACGACGCCGATGTTGATGAACGCCTGAAAACCGATCAGAAAAGTGACGCCGGAACCGAGCAGCAATCCAAAGGGGTCACGCGCGCGCGAGGAAATAAAAATTCCGCAAATCACGAGAAGCAGGAACACGACGACGACGGCAATGGTTGCAACCAGGCCGAGTTCCTCGCCAATGATTGAAAAAATAAAATCGGTATGGTGCTCGGGAACAAATCCCAGCTTTTGCCGACCGTTTCCGAGTCCGAGTCCGTTCCAACCGCCTGTCCCCAGCGCAATCATCGCTTGATACGCCTGGTATCCCACGCCCTCTCGACTTTCTTCTGGATGCAGCCAGGCAAGAATTCGTTTCAGGCGCATCGGATCGTGCCAAAAAGAGAAGGCCAGCGCGGTGAGCGTAAGGATGGCAGGAGGAATAATAAATTTGAGACGAACCCCTGCGATGATCAGCATCGTTCCAGAAACTGCTGCGAGCAAAATAGCGCAGCCCCGGTCTTTTTCTACAAAAATGAGCGCGAGCACACCGGCGACGACCAGTCCTGGGACAACCAGACCCCGGACAAAAGTTCCCATGAGCCGCTGGAAACGTTCACTGTAATGAGCGATGAAAATAATCAACGCAATCTTCGCCAGTTCGGAGGGTTGAAAACGAACAGCACCGTGGCCAATCCAACGGCTGGCGCCATTCACTTTGATTCCAACGTGCGGCACAAAAACCAGCAGCAACAGGACAACCGCAAAAATAAGTAGGGGTAACGAGACTTTTTTGAGTTGATGATAATCGAGCGTAGCCGCAATGGTCGCGCCAACCAGACCGATCCCGCACCAAGCCAATTGCATGATTAAATAATGCGGCCCGACTTGCGCTGTGCTGGAACTGTAAAGAATCACCATTCCGAGGGACAAAAGAGCGGCGACGCAAAAAATTAAAGTGGTGGTGGCTAACTTCATCGAATGCTCAGGAAATCAGCGTTCTTTCTGCGAAAGTTTCTTTTTTATTTTCGGATCAGTTTGTTTTCAAAAGTTCGAAAGACGCCGAGCGGAGGTTTCTCGGCGTCCTCCTGAAAAATCACGGAGTTTTCGGAGCGGCCAAGGGTGCCGCAGGAGCCGGTTCCACAGTTTTTGGAGCAGGCATTTTCAACTTTTGCCCCACTTTGATGGTGGTCGATTTCATGCCGTTGAGGCTCATGATAGTTTTTACCGTGGTGCCGTGGCTCTTGGCGATTTTTTCCAGCACGTCGCCCGATTTAACAACGTAAACGGTCGAGTCGCTATTCGCCGTTGACGCAGTTGAGGAAGGGCTTGGCACACCGGCGGCGGGGATCCGAAGCTTCTGTCCGATCTGCAATTTGCTGGAATTTACACTGGGATTGGCTTGTTCAATTGCCTTAACGGAAACCCCGGTCTTCTTGGCAATGGAAGAAAAACTGTCGCCCTTGGTCACGACATATTCCTTCAGGTCAGGAACGAGTGGAGAAACAGGATTGGGGATCGGAGGATCAACGACCACGTTTGTGGCGGGCGGAACTCCTAAGTTGGTGTCAGCGAAAGGCGCTTCATTAGTCATCGGCGGAAACGCTGTGTTGGTTGACTCGGGTGGCGTGACGGGTTTGTCTTCGGATTTTTTGCAACCACCTTGAATCAACAATCCGCCGAAGAAAACGACGTGAATGGCGGCGATGGTGAAAAAGGCGGTGCGAACGGTGGATTTTTCCCGGGATTTCTGAAGCGACCCCTGTGGGACGAGTGGGTTTGGTGTATTCATGTGTGTTTGGCGTTAGTGCGTTATTTTTTTGAGGTTGTTTGTTTTTTTTGCGCCGGGGTTTTCCCTCAAAAAACCTCGATGCAAATTTAATTAATTTGTTTTTTCTTTGTTTTAGCCCTGTCGGCTCAACTCAATGCTTTTTTTACTTTCGTTCCCCTTGTGGTTGCCGGAGGCGCTCACACAATCCGTGGTGCGCGCCCACTCGGCCACCGCATCCCGATACACTTCACCCCGATGTTGATAGTTCCGAAACTGGTCAAAACTCGAACAAGCGGGTGAAAGCAAAATTACATCGCCAGGAACCGCATTTTTCGCTGATTCCGGCACAGCTTCTAGCAACGAATTAACCAAGGTGCAAGGAGTAAAGAGACTCCACGCCGCGCGAATTTTTTCGCGCGCTTCTCCAATCAAAAAAGCGCCCTTGACGCGTTGCGAAAGCAGCGGACCAATGTCGTGAAAATCAAACTTTTTGTCGCGTCCGCCAGCAATCAACCAAACATTCGGTTCTCCCGCGCGCCCTTCGGGCAAAGAGAGCAATGCGCGATGCAGCGCACCAACATTGGTCGATTTGGAATCGTTAATAAATTTTACGCCATTGACTTCGGCCACGACTTCGCAGCGATGCGGCGGCAGCTCGTAATTCTTGAGCGCCTCGGCCGTTTGTTCGAGCGGCAAACGGAGCACACGACAAACCGCGAGGGCCGCCATCAAACTTTCGGCGTTGTGCGGTCCGCGGATCTTGCAGTGATCCATATCGAGCAACGGTCCCGCCCAATCTTCCAGACGGCTGACGATTAATCCGCGGTCCAGAAAAATATCCGCGTTACGATTATTGGCGCTAAACGTAATCACTTTCGCAGGAACCGGCAGATTCAAGGCGCGGAGTTGCGCCAGCGATTCGCTTTGCACAATGGCCCAATCAAACGATTGTTGGTTGGCGAAGATTCGAGCTTTAGTCTGAATGTATTCCGTCATGCTGGCGTAACGATCGAGATGATCTTGCGCGGTGTTGAGCAACACCGCGATGGTTGGGCGGAAAAATTGCGTGTGCTCCAACTGGAACGAGCTGACTTCGAGTGTGACGAAATCGAGTTCCTTGGTTTGTGCCGCAACTGAGGACAACGGCAAACGTGTTTCATCGCAGACCACCGTTTTACGATGGCAGTGCGTCAGGACTCGCTCAATAATCTGCGTGGTGGTCGTTTTCCCATTGGTTCCTGTCACCGCGATATTCAGACAGAGCGACTGCTGGTAGCCCAACTCAAGTTCGCTGATGGTCTGAATCTCCTTCTTTTTCAATTCAGCGAGAAATGGATCATGCAACAAAACTTCCGGACTCACAACGGCGAAGTCAAACTTCTCTGTCGGCAACGCAGTCACACCCAGCTTCACCGAAATTTTTAATGGCTCAATTTCCTTGGCGGCGCGTTCAAGCCCGTTTGTGTTCAGTCGATCAATGAGGACGACCTTCGCTCCGCATTGCGCCATCAAACGGGATGCAGCCATCCCGCTCGGATTTAACCCAAGCACGACAACTTTTTTATTTTCTAGATCGATCATTTAACGAATTTTCAACGTGCTCAGTGCGACGACGGCGCAGAGTACGCACAAAATGTAAAAGCGAGTCACGACCTGGGATTCGTACCAACCTTTTTTTTCAAAGTGATGATGGAGCGGAGCCATCAAAAAGAAGCGACGTCCCTCGCCATATTTGCGGCGGGTGTATTTGAACCAACTGCGTTGAATAATCACGGAAGCTGCTTCCATTACGAAAACTCCACCCGCAATCACCAGCACGAATGGTTGATGAATCAGCACTGCGATAATCCCGAGAACCCCGCCGAGCGGCAGCGATCCGGTATCGCCCATGAAAACCTGGGCAGGGTGACAATTAAACCAAAGAAAACCGAGGCCCGCTCCGATCATGGCCGCGCAGAACACCGTTAATTCATCGGCTCCGGGCACATGAGGCACTAGCAGATATGCTGAAATAACTGAGTTGCCCGAAACATAAGTCAGCACGAGAAAAACGAACGAGACAATGACCGTGCAGCCGATGGCGAGTCCATCCAGGCCGTCCGTTAAGTTCACGGCGTTCGAGCTTCCGATGATCGTGAGCGAGGTGAGAATCAGCCCGATCACTGCGCCGACGGTTCCGGTTGCAACGGGATATTTGTAAAATGGAACCATGACATCGGTGATCAGCTTGGAGGTGGACGGCAATTGCCAGAGGTAAACGGCGATGAAGGCGGCAAAAATCCCTTGCACCCACAATTTCACATGTGAAGCAGCACCTTTGTTATTTTGCTGCGTAATTTTTGCGTAGTCGTCGTAGAAACCAAGTCCCGCCATGACGATCACCGAGAGCAGCGTAAGAATAATTAACGTGTTCCATTGCGCCCAAAGCAACGCGGTTAAATCCAGCACCAGGACGATCAATACACCGCCCATCGTGGGCGTTCCGTGCTTGCTCAAAACTCGCGCGCCCAGCTTTCCGCCTTCTTCGGCTTTGTCTGGATACTCCTGGCCAAATTTTAATCGCTTGAGCCAGTTAATGATTTTTGGTCCCAGCCACAAACTCAGCAGTAAGGCAGTCACCGCCGCGCCCGCCGCGCGAAACGTGATGTAGCGAAACACCCACAACGACTTCAAAGCCAGACTTTCCCAGCGGGTGTGCGCCGATGCATCAATTAAAAATTGAGCGAGATAGTAAAACATCAGTCGTGTCGGTGTTTGGGAATGGTTAGATCTTTCGAAATTTTCACGCGACGTTCGCGCGCGAGCCGAACCATGAACGGAGGAATCTCTGGCTCCGTCGCAACTGCGGGAATAGTTTCCCCGCGCTTATGCTCTTTGGGTGTCGCCTTGCTCGTCCGGGTCTTTTTTTGATTCACGTTTCTCATGGAATCAGTTTTTTAAAATTTCTCCGATTTGTTCGAAGCGCGCCGCGCGAGATGCTTTGAGCAAGACGAGATCGCTCGGACGCAAAAAAGTTTTTAATGCGACACCCACACTTTGCACTTCCCTAAACTCTGTCACGGCATCAAGACCGGCATCGCGAGCTGCTTTGGCAATCGTTCCCGCCATCTCGCCCACTGCAAAAAGATGTTGAACGCCGCATTCCGCCGCGCGACGCCCGACGTCCGCATGGGCGGAAACACTTTGCTCACCCAGTTCGGCCATATCGCCGAGAACGGCGACGCGACGACCATTGCCGGGCAAATCGCGCAGAGTTTCCAGAGCGGCGATCATGGAATCAGCATTGGCGTTGTAGCTGTCGTCCAAAATGCGAATGCCGTTCACGGTCCAAAGTTGGAGTCGCATTTTCGCGGGCTGACAATCGTCGAATCCCCGCTGAATTTCAGAGCGATTCAACCCCAGTTCGCCCGCGACAGAAATTGCCAGCATCGCATTCAAAACCTGATGGCGACCAAAAAGTTTGATCCGGTATTCTCCCGACAAATCTTCTCGAGGTGTCCTGGCCAGGAAAGTGACACCGCTTTCTTCAAATCGAACGTTGAGTGCGCGAAAATCGTTCTTCTCCGTCCAGCCAACGCGAATGACTTTGGCTCGAGTTCGGCGAATTATATTTTCCATTAACTCGTTGTCTCCGTTCAAAAAGAGCACTCCTTCTTCGGGTAAAACCTCCGCCAGAACTCCCTCCTCCTTCGCCACGCCCGCAAGGTCGCCGAAAAATTCCAGGTGCTCGCGGCCAATGCTGGTAATGACGCCTAACCCTGGTTGAATCATCTGCAATAAAGGGGCCAGTTCACCGGGATGATTGGTGCCGACTTCGAGTACTGCCACTTGATGGGCGCTTTCCAATTTGAGCAGCGTGACGGGCACACCCACGTCATTGTTGAAACTCGCTTCGCTCCTTAACGTGTTGAATTTTTGCCGCAACACCGAGGCCAGTAATTCCTTGGTGGTGGTTTTTCCGTTGGAGCCGCCAACCGCGATAATCGGGGCAGCGAAATCCTGACGATAGCGCGCCGCCAAATTGCCCAAGGCGCGGCGTGTGTCATCCACGGCAATCACAGTCGTGAAGAAATTTGGGGGAATTTTTTCCCACTCGGCCACAACTGCGATAACGCCCGCTTTGGCTACCTCTGGCAAAAAATGGTGCGCGTCGAAACGGTCTCCTTTTAAAGCAATAAAGAGATCACCCGGCTTGGCCTTGCGAGAGTCGGTACAAATACTGGTCGCGAGCCGTTGCGGGGAACCGTTGCGCAGTTCGCCTCCGCAGGCTTCAGCCAGATATTTTAGAGAGCGTGGTTCCATT
>JBKJOA010000444.1:0-8380 GCA_046593365.1 Limisphaerales bacterium | reverse complement strand
GATTCAATGACGACTAAAAGCCCATTCGTAAAATCCAAGCCACCAGTGGCGATGCTAATTTCCTCAAGGAAATCCTTGGTCGTGGCACGAAATGGAAAGGCTTTGTCATTCCCAAATACATCCTGGTCCTGGAAAAAACCGTTCAGCGATATCGTCAGCAGCCGCTCGGATTGAGCCGCTTCCGTTCTTAGCGCTGTGAGTGATAAAACGGACGCAAGGCAAAAAAGAAATTTGTGTGCTGTTTTCATATTTTGATCATCCAAGGTTGAATCTGAGCAATGCCAGCAAAATTCTTGTGCCGACAGACTTTCTTTAGCACGCCTTAAGCCAACGGTCAAAATGAGGATTTGTGTCTCAATATGTCCCGAAACCGCGAGTGGAGTGCCTCCGGTGTTGACACCTTGTCGAAAAATCGAACTATGACAAACGACAATGAATAACCTCAAGGCAGTGTTCAAGTTTGGATGGCCGTATCTGCGCCGATACAAAGGGCGACTGCTGGTGGGACTTGTTTTCGGAATGATCTACGGGTTGTCCAGTGGCAGTTTCATTTGGGCAACCCGCACTTTAACCGAACGGCTCTCGACAGAGCCGAAGACAGCGCAGGTCGAGAAAGTTTCGAAACAGCCCTTCGCATTCCTGCAACCGTTCAAGCAAAAATTGAATGACCTTAAGGTTAAGGCCGAAACATTGATTGATCCATGGTTGCCCAGAGCCGGGGTGGATCTGGATTGGCGGATGATTGTTGGCGGGCTTTTGTTTCTGCCATTTCTGGTTTCGATTCGAAGCGTCGCCGATTATCTCAGCAGCTATAGCATGGGCTGGGTGAGTGAACGCGTGATCAACGATTTGCGGGTCGATGTTCTCAGTAAATTAAACACGCTGTCGCTTGACTTCTTCAATCGCTCAACCACGGGCGACATGCTGACGCGCGTGAACGTGGACACCGGCAATTTGCATAGGGCGCTCAAGGTTGGCTCTGAAGATTTGGTCAAAGAGTCGATCAGTGTCGTCGGTGTCCTGCTCGTTCTTTGCCTGATTGATTGGAGGCTCACGGCCTTTTCGCTCCTCTTTCTGCCAGCCTGCATGTTGCCGTTATTGGTGTTGGGCAACAAAGCCCGCCGCGCCAGCCGAGCCGGTCGAAAGGCCAGCGTTTCGCAGAATAGTTTATTAATCGAGTTGCTCAGTAATATCCGGGTGGTGAAAGCCTTTAATCTCGAGTCGCTGCAAATGCAGCGCTACCGCGACTACGCAAATAAACTGGTTCATCACGGGATGAAAGGAGTTCAGGCCAAAGAAATGGTCAATCCAATCATAGAAATCATCTCAATGTTGGGGCTGGGTATGCTCGTTGTTTACATTTTCTGGACCAAACAGTCGGTGGAAGATTTGGTCGGTTTCCTCACTGGGCTGGCGCTTTTTTTCGTGCCCATCAAAAAATTGGCCAATATCCATATTCTTTTTGAACAAGCCAGCGCTGGAGTCGATCGGCTCATCGAAATTCTATCCGAACAGCCCAGCGTTAAAGAATCGGTTTCCCCCAAAGCCATTGCTGGTTTTCAATCCGCCTTAATGCTGGACAACGTGAGTTTCTCGTACGGTAACCAACTCGTTTTAACCAAGCTAAATTTGGATATTCCGCGTGGATTCAAGTTGGGGGTGGCGGGTGAAAGCGGCTCGGGGAAAAGTACCCTGGTCAATTTGATTTTTCGCTTTTACGATCCGACAGAAGGAGTCATTCAGTTTGATGGCGTGAATCTACGGGACGCATCCATAACGGACTTGCGCCAACAAATGGCGTTGGTCAGCCAGGAAATCGCACTCTTCGACTCGACTGTTGCCGAGAATATCGAGTGCGGAAAACTCGGTGCGAGCCGAGCGGAAATCGAAGCCGCTGCGCGCGCGGCATTTGCCCACGATTTTATTAGCCAGATGCCAAATGGTTACGACACCCGCATTGGCGAACGCGGAGTTACTCTCTCCGGCGGTCAACGGCAGCGCATTGCCATCGCGCGAGCTTTTATTCGCAATGCGCCTATTCTCGTTCTCGACGAAGCGACTGCGTCCCTCGATTCCCAATCGGAAGCGGAGGTTCAGGCCGCGATAGAAAAGCTGGAGGAAAATCGCACGGTTATTTGCGTGGCGCACCGCCTCTCCACGCTAAAATCGATGGACTCGATCATTGTCATGTCGCGCGGTCAGATTGTGGAGCAGGGCAGTTTCGATCAACTGCTTGGTTCTGGCGGAATCTTTTCTGAGATGGCCGCCAAACAAGGAATCAAATCATAGCGGTAGAAGGGTCTGATGTTTGGGCAATTTTATTGATGCGCCAGCACCCAGTCTTTGGCGAGTGCTCCGAATTCATGGACAGCACTCAATGCAATTGGCGACATTGTCTGACTCGAGATTTTTAACAACGCATCGGGCAGTTCACGCACCTCCTCGACGAGAATACCGTTGCCGTAAAGCCTGCCAAAGGCCCTTAGCTTTTCGTCTCTAGGCAGCGCTACGTACGGAATTCCAAGCGCGTAAGCGATAATGGCTCCGTGCAGTCGGGTCGTCACAACAATCGATGACACACCATAGTCTTGCAGGATAATATCATCCAAACCGTGGAGCCGGCTTTGTTCATTGGTGGTGTATTTGAACCGCTTTCCCAACTGCTGAAGCATTGCTCGGATTTCCTCCGTCTCAGTATCCGAGACCAGTTTTTCATGAGAACTAAATAACACCGGCCCGTTCCGTGAAACTTTTAGCCCTTCAAGGTAAGCGAGGGTCGGGCAGGCGCTCAGATGCGCGCCGCTCAATTGGAAAAAATCGGCTGAAATATCGTCACGAACATTGATGAGGTCGCAACGTTTTCCGGCTTCGGCGATGGTTCGGCGACAAACTTCAGAATCCTTCTTACCATCGAGAAAACATCCGCCAACGCCCCAGATAATCATCGGCACTTTGCAATTTTTCAGGAGGTTTTCCCAGAACGGCTCGAAGCAGGGATGGAAAAGCCCGGCACCGCCAATGATTATGCTGCGGTAGTTTCGGTTCACGAATTCAAAATCAATTTCGCGGTCGTGAATGCACCAGGTGTCCGGATCAAGCCCGAGCATTTTGCGAATGCCTAAAACCGGGAGAAAATTTCCAATGTTGTTCGAGGAAGAATAAAATTGCAGGACCGGGGAACGCGGACGGCGCTTGCCGGGTGCAACCCGGCGCAAATCATAAAATCGAGAGCGCCGATCCAGAAACGATTTAGAGAAGGAACGACTGGAAAGCCCGTTCATACAGCGAAACGATATTGGATTCGGGTTTTGCCCTTGGAAGTTGTGCTTTGCGGAACGAAAATGCGCATGCTCGACTCAAACTGGGTTTTGTCGGTCTTCCTGGATGCGCCACAAACGAACAGGTTCGCCAAAGCGTTTGTATAAATCTTCGATATCGTCTCTATATGATCTGCCCAGAACCTCACGAAGTTTTTCTGGAATGGGTCGCTCGGGATTTTTATTAATCACCTGTGCGTATGGGAAAAGGTTCCAATCCACCCGATCGGAAACTCCTAAGAAATGGAAAACTTTGCCGAGCAACATTTGTGGATCATTTGTGATCTCTTCAAAAAATGCGATAAACAATTGTTCCTTTGGAAAAACGCTCAGCCAGTGATCCAAAATTGCCAGGTAATTGGTATTGGCCCTTCGCTCCCCGTCTTGAAAGCAGGCGAGGATTTCTTGCTCTTTGGCCTCCTCAAAAAGTGCACCAGGCCTTTTCGCAAACGCCCGCCGCGTGGAAGCCCAGACCCGGTCAACCGGATTGCGCAAAATTAAAATGAGTTTCAGATGGGGCATGATCTTGCGAATGAACCGAATTCGTTCCAAAGGCATTTTACCGTAACTCGGTGTGATTTCTCCCTTAACTTTGTTCAAGCCCGGCTTGAAATTTGGCGCGTAATATAAGCTCAGGCTCTTGTGAAAGTTTTTTTCAAAATAACGAAGCTCCTTGCGTTCCGGCATGAAGATTTCCGGATGCGAACGCAGATTTTCATAGAGCCAGGTTGTCCCGGATTGCGGCGCGCCGATCCCCAGAAAATCCGGGAGAGCAATTTTGCGAGACGGCAAGAGGCCATTGGCAAATAACCACTTTTCGGGCCGGGTCAAGAGCGGCATCAGAAGTTCCGGCAAGCGCCGCGCAAACTGTTGCAAAACACTTTTCTGATTTAATTTACTCTGCATTGCTCACATTTTCTTCTGTCAACAGCGAAGTTCAATTCAACTTTCGTTTTTACACCGTCTCTCCCCAGCGTTGACGGGAGAGTGACCATTCTCCTACATTTCTTGGGAATTTCGATGCGTATCTGCCTTTTTACCCCAACTTTTTTCCCAAAAATGGGAGGACAGGAAATGGTTGTAGACCAATTGGCACTTCACTACACCTCTCTTGGACACGAAATTGTGGTCTTCGCGCAGCACGCCAGACGACGTGGAACGCAGACCGAAACGAAAGTGCCGTATGCGCTAAAGCGATTCACCAAACCGTTCTCGCAGGTGTGGGGAATTGCCGGTATCCGTCGCGCATTGGCAGATCTTCATAAGTCGTGGCCCATCGAAATTATTCACAGTCACTCGTGTTACCCAACCGGCTTTGCTGCGTTGGATTTTTGCCGGTGCGAACACATTCCACTCGTCATTACTTCGCACGGAGGCGATTTGGCGGAGGACTCTCGCTTCCGCGGCCGCCCCATCATTATGAAGCGTTGCCGTCAGGCGCTCGAACAGGCTGACGCCGTGACGTTCATCAGCAGCTACATGAGAAAATCCATCCTGGAGCTCGCGCCAAACTGTGATCCGCATTTGCATTCCATTCCCAATGGGGTGGACTGCGGCGCGCTCACCGAAAAGATTCCGCCACCATCCGCGATGGCCGAACAGCACATTTTGAGAACAGATTCATTTGTTCTTTTTCTCGGACGTCTGCATCAACGCAAAGGGGTCGATGTATTGATCAAGGCATTCGAACGAGCGACGGAACAAAATCCCGTTCTCCGTTTGGTTATCGCAGGAGAGGGAGAAGAGCAGGTCGCGTTGCGAGAACAAGCGGGGCAAAGCAGAGTGGTGGATCGAATCCATTTTCTGGGTACCGTGCAAGGCCCAAATAAGCTTTGGCTGTTGCAGAACGCTTGTTGTCTCGTCCTGCCGACCCGCACGCGTGAAACGTTTGGTCTGGTTCTGCTCGAAGCGATGGCCTGTGGAAAGCCCGTGATTGCAACCCGGCTCGGCGGAATTTTAGATCTGGTGAAGGAGGGCCAAAATGGCCTTCTCGTTAATCCTGATGACGTGGATGATTTGGCCCGGGCGCTGATCGAAATTGGAAAGCCCGGTTTGCATCAGGCGTTATCAAAAAATTGTTTTGCGACGGCCCACCAATACGATTGGCCGCAAGTTGCCTCGCAATATCTCGCGCTGTTCAAAAGCTTGTTAGTGAAAGATTCGTCAGGGGCCTAGCTGTCCGCTCAGCGTTTCTTCAACGAAGCAATCACTTCCATAACTTGATCTACGTAGCGAGTGATGGAATGGGCCTCGGCCGTTTCTCGGGCGGGAACAGCCATGCTTGCGAGTTTTTTTGGGTCCAGCAGTTGGCGAATGGCAGTCGCGAGTTCATCAATGTCTGCGGGATTCTGAACGACCATTCCATTTTTTCCCTGGATAATTATCTCTGAAGCGCCCACGAATCGCGCTGCGACGACGGGGATTCCGCAGGCCATCGCTTCAAGAACCACATTGCCAAACGGTTCGTAAATCGCGGGATGCACCAGCACGTCTGCGCCCGAATAAATTTTTTCCACATCTTGAACTGGTCCTCGAAAAACCACGCGGTTTGTGACCCCCAGTTGTTTCGCCAGGTTCTGGTAGCGCCGAATGCTTCCCTTGCCGATCACGTGAAGTTCGACATTTGTCGGAAGCTTGGCGAGCGCTTGCACGCAAAACTGGAGTCCTTTTCGCTCAAAACCGGAACCGACGAAAAAGAGAATAAATTTGCCATCATTCTTTCGAGGCGATCTCAATTTGAAACGCTCGATATCAACGCCGTTGTGAATGACCTGGATTCGCTCAGCGGGAAAATGGTAGTGCCGAATAATTTCTTCCTTCACGCGGTGCGACAGCGCAATCACCGCGCGCGTGTTTTGCTCAGAGTAAGTCCGTTTTTCCAGCCATAGCAAAATGTAATGGAGCGGATTCAGCCGCAAGCGAGCGCGTCGCAAGACAGATGCATACTGCATTCGCCGCGCAAAGTATTCACGATGGCATCCATCGGCGGAGCGGTAGATGTCCTGTTGCAACGTTCGATCCAAACTGATGACCAGATCAAAATGTTCGCTGCGAACCGCCTTTCTTGAATTCACCGCAAACGACAAAGCGCGCAGAAACGAAAGCGTCCGGATCATCGGGACGCGATGCCACACCACCTTTCCTGAAGTGGTGACGTTGTCCCATTGATTGGCCAGCACGTGAATCTCATGCCCGCGGGCGGACAGATGCTCGATGAGCAAATTCATGTAACGTTCGGCGCCACCAAATGCGGCGAAGCGTTGCCGGATCAAAGCAATTCTCATAGCTGGAACATAGAAAAAATTCTGCGGGGTGATTACACTTGCTTAGCTGGAGTTTTACAATCCACGCTTTATCGGATGTTTCTTTTTGCCATAATCAACCCATGCCCGATCGAATCCAAAATCGAGAGTTTGATGTTCATCCACTCGCTCCCGGCGACCAGGCGAAATAAATTGTGAGCATCAGCTATTCGGCTATCGCCACCAATAAGAGTTCGAGTTCTGAATTGACGCGGTTCGAAGCTCATAAGCTTCGTTGGGAAGTTGCGCCGGAGATCCAATCTCTCCTCGCAGAGATTCTCGTTAACTCGGGCCAAAACGAGAAGAAATCTCGCCAGCGTTCGGTCACGCGGCATGGCGTAGGCGGTAAAACGTTTTACCGAAAAAATTGTTTTCACAACGCGACATGGTTCGCGCCGATGAAGTATTTTTTCAAAATCCCAGCCAGTCGCGCAGAATGGCAATTGGCCCCGCGCTTACAAAAATTGGGGATTGCGGTCGTGCCTCACCTGGCTCATGGCGAACTCTGGACTTGGCACGGTTTGCAAGAAAGCGTTCTGATTACCGAAGGTCCAACTGGTTTCGTGCCGTTGAAATCCATTGCCACGTCCGTAGTCGTCCAGACTGCACTCGGAAAATTTTTGCGTCGCTTGCATGGAAATGGCGTATTCCACTCTGATCTTCACATTTCCAACCTCCTCTATTCGCCGGAGAAAAATGAGTTGTGCCTCGTTGATCTCGACAACATGAAAATTCTGCCGGGTCTGAGCAGGGAGCAGCGTATGGATAACCTTGCCACCTTAAATCGGCGCTGGCCTTTAACGACCGAATTCTTCGAGAATTATGATGCGCAGTTTCAAGAATTTGTGGGAATGATCGCGCAAATCGCCGAACGCAAGCATCGAGAGTCCATTCCAAAGAAATTAAAAATTCTGTTTGGCGATCGTGCTCTTTTCGTTCCAAAAAAGTTGGGCGGAATGACCTGGCAGGTGCGATCGAATTTATGGAGCCAAGATTTGGAGTCCGTCTTGAATCAGCCTGATGATTTTCTCGCTACCCGCGCCCGACTCTTAAAAAAAGGGACGCGATCGACCGTCGGTTGCGCGGATGGTTTGGTGCTTAAACGGTTCAACTTCAAAAAAGTGAGTACGGTCGTTTTCGATTTATTCCGCCCGTCGCGCGCGCGCCGCGGCTTCCGATCAGCGCGGCATCTGGAACTTTTGAAAATCGCCACACCGCGCCCGATTGCCTACGCCGACCAACGTCGATTTGGGTTGATTGTGCGCGGCTACTTTGTCATGGAGGAAGTAAGGGGCGCGGCTTATCCGTGGCAACGGCTGGGCGTTCGCAAGGACCACATCCGCAGTCTCGCTGAACTGCTGGCAAAAGTTCATAACGAAGGTTTTTCGCATCGGGATCTCAAAGAAACCAATATCCTCCTGGATTCGCAGGACACTCCGTACCTGATTGATTTGGACGCTCTGCACTACCTCGGAAAAATCTCAAACCGCCGAGCCTCGGTTGAGATGGCGCGGCTCGCTCGCGGCTTCGCGCGGCGCGTTTATATCTCGAAAACAGAGCGGCTTCGTTTTCTGAAACAATATTGCCTGATCCGAAAAATCTATGGCTGGCGCTGGTGGTGGAATCAAGTGGGCGAAAATCTTGCCCTACCCAGGAAAGCGAAATGAGCAATTCATTACCCAGTCAAATCAAGCAACCCGGAAGTGAAAGCGGTTCATGGTTGGCCGGAGATGGAAACGGCTTTGTGGATCCAGCTTGGAA